>JAOUGG010000026.1 GCA_029857855.1 Acidimicrobiia bacterium
CGATGTGATCGTGCTGGCCACCGGGTTCACCGTCACCACCTTGGCCGCCCGGCTCAACATCGTCGGACGCGACGGCATCGACCTGGCCGATGACTGGGCCGACGACAACCCCACCGCCTACCTCGGCATGACCGTCCCCCGCTTCCCGAACCTGTTCGTGATGTACGGGCCGAACACCAATCTCGGGCACGGCGGCAGCGGCATGTGGGTCGGTGAGACCCAGGCCCGCTACATCGCCCACTGCCTCACCATGATGGGGGAGCGAGGGTGGACGACCCTCGAGGTACAGCCCGAACGCCGTCGCGACTACACCGCCGAGATCGACGCCGCCCACGCCGACCTCATCTGGACCCACCCCGGGACCAACACCTACTACCGCAACGCCAACGGTCAGGTTCGATCCCCGATGCCGTTCCGCATGGTCGACTACTGGCATCGCACCCGTCGCCCCGATCCCGACGACTTCCTGGTCGGTTGACCGGTATCGGCGCCGACGATCCGGCCCGATTGTCACCAGATGCAAACGTCGGGTCCGCTTGACTGATTCTTAGTGGAGCCCTGGCCCTACCAAGGCCGTGCTGCGCCCCGGCGGTCAGCGCGCTCCGATACGGTGTACATGCCGCCTTCGAACCGTGAGGCTAGGACTGCAGCCCACCATGGACTGTGGCTCGCCGTTCGACTATCGGGTTTGTAGACCGAAGCCGGCAGCTGGCGTATGTGATGAGACCGCTCAAAGTTTGGCACAGGGTCGGACCTCCGACCTGGAAGAGATCGGGCACACTGGTGTTCACCGCGGTCATTGGCGTGCTGCTCGTCGGCGGTACCGCCATGGCCGCCAACCTGGGTCTGCTCACATCCACTGCACCCCGTGAACGCGGTTACCGGCTCGAGGTTCCACGTCCGGCACTTTCGGTCAGCCTGCCGCCGACCTCTTCGACATCCTCAACCGTTGATTCGACGTCGACGTCGACGTCCGAGGACGCCGAAGAAGAGGATCAAGACACCGACGACGGCGCTGACGATTCGTCGACTGCCGAACACTCGAGCGATGACCATTCCGAGGCCGACGATCGCGAGTCCGACGATGTGTCATCGGGTGACGATAGCGAATCTGATCCCGACGACGACGACGATGTCGACACCGACGACGACGCCGATTCGACGTCGGCGGAGGAAGCCGACGATCCGGACCGGCGCCGGGCACGGTCGGACGAATCCGGCAGGAACGACGGCGTGCCCCGCCTAAGCCGCAACGGCGCGCTCGACGACGACTGACAAAGCCGACCTGCGCCGGCGGCCGGCTTGTTCCGGCTGCGGCCCCAACGATTGGTCGGTCACCGGGTCTCGGCGGTTCGACGGGGACGACCCCAGCGTCGATTCTTCACCGCACCATTCTCCGCTTCATCCAAGTGGTCGTTGAGCGGCGACCATTCGACCGTGTTGCGATACACGGTGTCGGAGGACCGCGGCTCGGTGAGGCGCCCGTCGCTCGGGAACAGCGTCGGCCAGCCGGTGGTCACCCGAAGCCCGCGGCCGTGAGGATTGTCATCGAAGATCAACGTTCCGCCGCTGGCCTCGATGAGCGACGCTACGACGGCCAGACCGAGCCCCGTTCCCGGGCGGCCGTGGTCGGCCCGCCAGAACCGGTCGGTGGCCCGGGCCTTTTCCTCGTCGCTCAGCCCGGGGCCCTCGTCGGTGACGACCAGGCGGTGATGCATGTGACCCCGTTCGACCGACACGAGGATACGAGACCGTGGCGGCGCCACGTGCAGGGCGTTGTCGAGCAGGTTGTCGAGGACCTGTTCCACAGCGCCTGCCACGGCGATTGCTTCGACCTTGCCCTTGGGGCGGTTCAACAGCAGCTCGACGTCGTGCTCGGCCGTCGCCTGCCAGGTGTTGACGCGATCAGCGGCGAGCGAGCCGAGGTCCACGGGGGTGAGACTGGGCGGACCGTCGTTGCGGGCCAGCTTGAGAAGGTCGCCCACGAGCTTCGAGAGCCGAATCGTCTCCTCGATTGCCGCTTCGATCTCCACCTTGGACGTGGTGTCGATGGCCGCCGCTTCGAGGTTCTCCAGCCGGAGTCTCAATGAGGTAAGCGGCGTGCGGAGCTGATGCGAGGCGTCGCCGACGAACGAGCGGTGGCGTTCGATCAGCTGCTCGAGCTGGCGGCCCATGGCGTTCATCGAGTCGGCCAGCTCCTGGATCTCGCCCGGCGTCTCGGGGTCCGACACCTGGAGCGGACTGAAGTCCCCCCGACCGAAGCGGAGCGCCGAGGTCCGCAGCCTCTTGATCGGTTCCGTGGCCGACCGGGCGACCGTGAGACCGACCAGGGCGAGCGCGGCCAGGATCAGCGCGGCGATTGCAACGAGGCCGATCCAGAATCGACGGATCCGACTGTTCACCTCCTCGGCGTCGATCGTGAGCCGCAGCGCCCCCTGCACGTTGCCGCCCGACGCGATCGGTACCGCCACATACAGCAACTCCGCGTCGAGCGTGTCGGAGTTGCGGTAGCCGGCGTCCCGTAGCCCGTCGAGGGCGACCACGATCTCGGGTCGTGTGGCGAAGTTCCGGCCCGACTCCCGGCTCGTGTCGGCCACCGAGATTCCGCTGTCGTCGACGACGACAAGACGGGCGCCGGTCTCGGCACTGTAGTTTCGGGCCACGGCCAGGTCGCTGTTGGGAGCCGGTGAGTCGGCGTCGAGGACGTCCTGGTAGTAGGTGGCCAGCACCACCGCATCACGTTCGGCGTTGGCGATGAAGCGCTCCCGCTCCAACTGGTAGTAGAAGATGGCGAGCGGGATCTCGAGGATCAGGAGAACGATCAGACTGACCAGCAGATAACTCAGAACGAGCCTGCGGGTCACCGATCGATCTTTTCATCCCGTACGAAGGACTCCAGCGGTCGATGTTTCGCCGTCGGGCGAAACTCGGTTAGCACCTGCGCCGCAGGTGCGACTGCCTCCGGCACCGCGACGGTCATGACTCCGGCTGGTTCTCCGCCAAACGAAAGCCGACGCCGCGGATGGTCTGGATCAGCGAGGGGTCGGTCTTCTTGCGTAGCGACGCCACGTGAACGTCGAGGGTCTTGGTCGACCCCCACCAGTTCTCGTCCCAGACGTCGTTGATCAACTGCTCACGGGTCACTGCGGCGCCCGGATCGGAGGCCAGCGCCGCCAGCAGATCGTATTCCTTGGGCGTCAGATCCACCCGGTTGCCGTCGTATTCGACGTGACGGGCCCGGCGGTCGATGCTGAGCGATCCCCACTCGACCCGCTCCTCCTCGGCCGGCCGAGATGCGGCCCGCCGGAGCACGGCCCTGATCCTGGCCACCAGCTCGCGGAAACCGAACGGCTTGACCACATAGTCGTCGGCCCCCAGTTCGAGGAGCATCACCCGATCGATCTCGTCCTCCCGGGCGGTCACGACGATGATGGGCACGGTGCTGGCCGCCCGCAGGTTCTGGCAGACCACCCGACCGTCGAGATCAGGGAGACCGAGATCCAATAGGACCAGGTCGACCGGGTCGGCCTGCAAGGCCTGAGCGCCGGTTGTGGCGAGCTGAACCACGAATCCCTCTCGTTCCAGTCCCGCCTTAAGCGGCTGGCTGATCGACGAATCGTCTTCAACTAGCAGAAGCTCCACGCAGCAAGGATCGCACCCTGCCCGCCCAATCACAAACATTTTTGTCGATCGGTGGGCAGCTTTGCGGAAACCCGGTCGTTCAGGGCTGGGCCAAAAGCCTCCGTGAGGCCTCGATGACCACGTCGATCGCCCGCTCCTCGGTGGCGGCGATGGCGGCCTCGTCGGTGGGGATCTCCTCGACGGCGCGGTTGGCGATCACGCCGGCAACGCATCCGGCCCGCCAACCGTTGGCCGAGCACATCGTGAACAGGGTGGCCGATTCCATCTCGTAGTTGACGACGTGCAGCGCCTTCCAGTCGGCCAGCGAGCCCCGGAACCGGGCCGTGACGGAGCCGGCGACGGTGTCGTAGCGTTCCTGGCCCGGATAGAAGGTGTCACTCGACGCGGTGATGCCGACCCGGTAGTCGGCCCCGACCGCCTCGGCCGCTTCGACCAGGGCTTTGGTGCACCAGAAGTCGGAGGCCGCCGGGTACTCACCGGGTGCGAAATGGAAGCTGGCGCCGTCGAGCCGGACCGCGGCCTGGGTGATGACGATCGTGCCGGACGGGACATCCGGTTGGATCGAACCGGTTGTGCCGACCCGAAGGAAGGTTCGCACCCCGAGTTGTGCCAGCTCCTCGACGGCAATCGAGACCGACGGGCCGCCGATGCCGGTCGAGCACACGACGACCGGTGTGCCGTCGAGTTCGCCGAGGTGGCTCGTGAACTCGCGGTTCGACGCGAGGTGTCGGGAATCGGTCAAACGTGCGGCGACCCTGGCCACCCGAGCCGGGTCACCGGGAACGATCGCCAGTGAGGCCCCGGCGAGGTCGGCGGCCTCGAGGCCGAGATGGAACACGAACGCTTGCTTGGAAGCCATGATTGTGAGCGTAATCCACCTGGCGACCACCCTGCACCACGTCCGGCCACCCGGCCGAGTCTTGAACGTCTACGTGACGAGCCCGCGTCGACTCCGGCCCGGCCGCAGCGCCAACGCCGAGGAGACCACGACGATGAGCCCGATGAGCGCCGCCGACGTGATGGTGGCCAGCGCGGTGCGATTGCTGGAGACCGAGGCCAACGACGTGACGATCACCGGCATCGACATGAACGGGTAGGCGAACAGGTAGAAAGTCGATGTCAGCGCTCCGCGCCGGTGATCCTCGGCGATGGCGCCGAGGATGGCGAGGCATCCGGCGGTGATGCAGCCCGAGGCGGCTCCGAGCAGCATGGCGGCGGGGAGGACGAGAGGCCAGCCACCGGTCCAGAACGCCGTCGTTCCGAGCAGGTAGCCGCCGAATCCCATGGTCATGCCGGCGATGAGGGTCGGTGTCGGTCCCCAGCGGTTCAAGGTCGGGCGGGCGACGATGGCGCTCCAGGCGGTCAGCGTCGAAGCGGCTCCGGCAACCTGGATCTCGTTGCCCGGCATGGCCGAGCTCAGGAGGACCGGGAAGAGGGCGAACGAGGTCGAGGGAAAGGCGAAGACCCAGATGGCGGCCGGGAAGACGGTGAGCCAGAAGACGACCCGACCGTTTCGGGGGATGCCAAGGTTCGGGCGGAGCGACGATCGTGTGACCGCCGCCGGGCGGGTCTCGGGGGTTCGGACGAGGAACGGCAGCACCAGCGCCGTCAACACGATGTGCAGGACGAAGGGCGTCACGAGGGGCCACGGCGCCACCAGAGCGAGGACCGCGGAGATCGCCGGGCCGAACCCGAACCCGATGTAGGTGGCGAGCGTGGTCCAGACCGCCGCCTTGACCTGGGTGCCCGGCCCGAGCAGCTCCTGGACCCAAGCGGTCCCGGCGGCGAGAACCGCTCCGACCGACACGCCGAGGAGCCACCGTCCGGCGAGGAGCAGCGGGTAGGAGTTGCGGCCGAGGAGGATCAAGAACGAGGCCAGTGCGGCGGTGGCCACGAACGGCACGGTCATGGGTTTGCGGCCGAAGCGATCGGCGGCAGGTCCGGCGAACAGCAGCGTGGTCAGGATCCCGACGACGTAGACGGCGAAGATGGTCTGGGTCTGGGTCGGGCCGAGGTCCAGGCGGTCGCGGTAGGCGACGAGAAATGGCGTCGAGACGTTGGTGGCGTAGGCGGTGAGGAAGATCGCGGTCAGCGCCAGCCGGTGATGGGGGACCGCTGTCCGTGAAGCCACCCGCAAAGTCTGGCCGTCTCCCCGACGAGGCGACGAACCGGGCCGCCATCGGCCATCGGCTGTGGCTCAGAGCGGCTCGCTTGACCAAGAGTCCGAAAGACCGTACATTAGGATCAACGCGGGGTCGACAAGCTCGTCGCCGACCGCGAGGACGAAGGGGATGTCATGATTTTCGAGCAGCACTATCTCGACTGCCTGTCGCAGGCCTCCTATTTCATCGGCGACGAAACGAGCGGCCGCGCCGTCGTCGTCGATCCTCGCCGCGACATCGCCCCGTATATGGAGTCAGCCACCGAGCACGACATGTCGATCGAGCTGGTCCTCGAAACCCACTTTCACGCGGACTTCCTTTCAGGACATCTCGAACTGGCCCAGGCCACCGGCGCCACCATCGCCTACGGCGACAAAGCGGTCACCGAGTTCGATTCGCGCAAGCTGGCGCACGGTGAACGGATCAGCCTCGGGGAGGTTGAGTTGGAGATCCGCCACACCCCGGGCCACACCCCCGAATCGATCAGCATCGTCGTCTACGAGAAGGCGGGCGACGCCGAGCCGTACGCCGTGCTGACCGGCGACACCCTCTTCATCGGCGATGTCGGCCGGCCCGACCTCCTCTCTTCCAAGGGGGTGACGAGCGAGGAGCTGGCATCGCAGCTCTACGACTCGCTTCACCAGCAGCTGATGACCTTGCCCGACTCAACCCGCGTCTATCCCGCCCATGGAGCCGGATCGGCCTGCGGCAAGAACCTGTCGACGGAGACCAGCTCGACAATCGGGGATCAGCGGACCCAAAACTACGCGTTGGCCCCGATGGACCGCGACGGTTTCATCGCCGTTGTCACCGAAGGTCAGACCGCCCCACCCGCCTACTTCGCCTATGACGCCGTGCTCAACCGGGAGAACCGGCCCATCTTCGACGAGACGGTTCCGCCCAACGCGCTCACCCTCGCCGAGGTGGTCAGAGCCCAGCGCCAGGGAGCGATCGTGCTCGACACCCGTGATCCCAACGAGTTCTCGGCCGGACATCTCATCGGATCCATCAACGTCGGTCTCGCCGGACGCTACGCCGAGTTCGCGGGCGGGGTGATCCAGCCCGGCGTCGCCATCGTCCTGGTGGCGGACGAGGGTGAGGAGATGGAGTCGAAGATCCGTTTGGCCCGAATCGGATTCGACAACGTGATCGGATATCTCGACAATCCGCTGGTGGTGTTCAATGCCAATCTCGACGACGTCGCCCGCAGTTCACGGGTCGATGTTGCCGCCATGCAGGCGGCCATGGATCGACTCGACTGCGTGCAAGTGGTCGACGTCCGCCAACCCGGCGAGACGACCGGCGGTGTGATTCCCGGCGCCCAGCTCATCCCGCTGACCACGCTCAACAAGCAACTTGCCAGTCTCGACGCATCCAAGCCGACGATCGTGTACTGTGCCGGAGGCTACCGATCCTCGATCGCCGCCAGCAGTCTGGCTGCAGCCGGTTTCCGCGACGTGTCCGACCTGCTCGGCGGCTTCGGCGCCTGGGAAGGAGCCGGTGCGCCGGTGGCCGGACGCGACGGCTCCGAACTGGCGGCAACCAACTGAGACTCGAACCGACGTTGGGTATTTCGCCGATCGGGTCGGCGGAAGCTCCAACGTCTCGTATTGACCCGATAGGAGAGGGCACGACATGACCCGAATGGGTTTCCTTCTGGATAGCGACAGCTGTATCGGCTGTCACGCCTGCACGGTCGCCTGCAAGAGCGAGCACGATGTGCCCCTCGGGGTGAACCGTACGTGGGTGAAGTACATCGAGACCGGTACGTTCCCCGATGTCGCCCGCAAGTTCAACGTCATGCGGTGCAACCAGTGCGACGACGCTCCGTGCATGAAGATCTGCCCAACCTCGGCGCTCTATCGGGCCGACAACGGCGTCGTCGACTTCCAGGACGACGACTGCATCGGCTGCAAGTCCTGCATGAACGCCTGCCCCTACGACGCCCTCTACATCAACCCCGAGACGAACACCGCGCACAAGTGCAACATGTGCAACCACCGACTCGAAGTCGGGCTGCTGCCGTCGTGCCAGATCGTGTGCCCGACCGAGGCCATCAAGATCGGCGACCTCGACGATCCCACCTCGGAGATCAGCCGCATCATCGCCCGTGACGACGTGGCCGTCCGGGCGCCGGAGCAGAACACCAAACCGAAGGTCTACTACCGGGGCGCCGACCAGGCTTCGCTGGACCCAACTAGGACGGCCATCGCCAACGACGGGATGATCTGGGCCGACACGCTGCGCGACCCCAACGGCAAGCACCACCCCACGATCCCCGTCCACGCCGGGAACATTCCCACCCAGGAAGACGGTGTGGTGGCCCGCACCGCTTACACCACCGCCCACATGATGACCTGGAAGGAGAAGGTCTCCGGCTACCTCGTCACCAAGGCGGTGGCCGCCGGGGCGATGCTGGTGGCGGCGCTGATGGTGCTGCTCGGCCACTCGACGTCGCAGGCGGCCGTCGGGGTCATGCCGCCCATGGTGGCCGGCGTCTTCCTGGCTCTCACCGGCGTGTTGCTGGTCGGCGATCTCAAGCAGCCGGGCCGTTTCCACTACCTCATCACGAAGGGCAACTGGTCGTCGTGGCTGGTGAAGGGAGCCTATGTGCTCATGGCCTTCGCCGCGGTGTGTGCACTGTGGTGGCTCGGCGGACTGACCGGATCAGCCGGCCTGCTCAAGTGGCTGGCCGTCCCGGCCGTGCTGACGGCGGCCGCCGCCGCAGGGTACACGGCCTTCCTGTTCGCCCAGTGTGAGGGCCGCGACCTTTGGCAGACGCCGTTGCTGTTGCCGGTGCTGCTGGCCCAGGCGGTGACCGCCGGGGGAGCGGTGTTCGGCATTGCCGATCTGTTCATGGACATCCCGTCGCCGGCCGCCGTCCGCTGGGTCCTGCTCGGCGGCGTGGCCGCCACCGCGGCACTGATCGCAGTGGAGTTGACCTCGCACGGCTCCCGCACCGTCGAGCTGGCCGTCGAGGCGATGACCAGGGGCCGCTACGCCCAGCAGTTCTGGTGGGGCGGTGTGGTGGTCGGCCTCGTTGCTCCCGCCCTGTTCATGATCCTCGACCTGGCCAACGGCGGCGTCTCCGCCCCACTTGCCGCGGCAGCCGGCGTGTTCGCCCTCGTCGGCATGTTCGCCTACGAGGACGCCTTTGTCCGGGCCGGCCAGTTCGTTCCCCTCTCCTAACCAGAAGATTTGTAGCGAAAAGCGAGGCTCCGCCTCGCCTTTCGCTACAAGAGTTCGCGAAGAGAAAGCTTCGATTCCCGTTATGACCGAACTTCGAAACTATCCCCCGCACGATCAGTGGCACGACTGGACCGAGCTCGACGCCAAGGCCTGGCCTGACAAGAAGGAGCGCAAGTACACGATTGTGCCCACCACCTGCTTCAACTGTGAGGCCGGTTGTGGCCTGGTGGCCTACTTCGATCAGGAGACCGACGAGATCGCCAAGATCGAGGGCAACCCGGAGCACCCGGCCAGCCGTGGTCGGAACTGCGCCAAGGGCCCGGCCACCCTCAACCAGGTCTACGATCCCGAGCGCATACTGCATCCGCTCAAGCGGGTGGGGGAGCGGGGCTCCGGGAAGTGGGAGCGCATCTCGTGGGAGCAGGCGCTGTCCGAGATCGGCGGGCGGATGCGAACCGCCTTCTCCGAGGACCGCCACAACGAGATCATGTACCATGTCGGACGGCCCGGCGAGGACGGCTACGCCAACCGGGTGTTGCAGGCCTGGGGGGTCGACGGCCACAACTCCCACACCAACATCTGCTCGTCGAACGCCCGTATCGGCTACCAGTCATGGATGGGACATGACCGCCCGTCGTCGGACTTCGCCAACGCCGAAGTGATCATGTTGATCTCCGCCCACCTCGAGGCGGGCCACTACTTCAACCCCCACGCTCAGCGGATCATGGAGGCCCAGAAGAACGGGGCCAAGATCATCGCCATCGACCCCCGCCTGTCAAACACCGGGGCCAAGGCCGACTACTGGTTGGCCACCTGGCCCGGAACCGAGCCCTTCCTGTGTCTGGCCATCGCCCGGGAGTTGATCGAGCAGGAAACCTGGAATGGCGACTTCGTGCGCCGCTGGACCAACTGGGAAACCTACCTGCAGCGCCAGCATCCTGATCTGCCGCTCGAGTGGTCGTCGGTCCGGACCGCCATGTTGCGGGAGTACGCCGAGTACACCCCCGAGGCGGCCGAGCAGAAGACCGGGGTCGACGCAGCCACGATCCGCGAGATCGCCGACCTCATCGGACGCCATCCGACCAAACTCGCCACCCACAACTGGCGGGCCGCCGGCGCCGGCAATCTCGGCGGCTGGCAGGTCGCCCGTTGTCTGTTCTTCCTCAACGTGTTGACCGGGTCGGTCGCCACGAAGGGCGGCACCGCCGGCAACGGCATGAACAAGTTCAGCCCGGCTCAGCCCTTCGGTTCGAAGAAGCTGACCAAATGGAACGAACTCGAATGGCCGAGGGAGTACCCGCTCTCGTACCACGAGATGTCGATCCTGCTGCCCCATTTCCTGAAGGAGGGCAGGGGCTCGCTCGAGGTCTACTTCTCCCGGGTCTACAACCCGATCTGGACCAACCCCGACGGGTTCACCTGGATGGAGGCGTTGAAGGATCCCGACATGGTTCGCTGCCATGTGGCGCTCACCCCAACTTGGTCGGAGACGTCGTGGTTCGCCGACTACGTCCTCCCCATGGGCGTATCGGCCGAGCGCCACGACGTGCACTCCTACGAGACCCACGCCGGCCGCTGGATCGGGTTCCGGCAGTCGACGTTCCGTCGGTACGCCGAGATCAAGGCAGAGCGGGAAGGTCGCAAGCTCGATCCGCACACCCCGTCGTACGACTACAACCCGGGCGAAGTGTGGGAGGAGAACGAGTTCTGGATTCACCTCTCGTGGGCCATCGACCCCGACGGGTCGCTCGGTGTGCGCAAGTTCTTCGAGTCCGAGGAACACCCCGGCAAGCCGATCACCGTCGACGAGTACTACGCCAAGATGTTCTCCGAGAACGTGCCCGGCCTGCCCGAGGCGGCCGCAGCCGCCGGCCAGAGTCCGCTCGAGTACATGCGGGAGCGGTCTGCCTTCGGGGTGCCCACCGATCCTTACGAACCCTACGAGCGCCCGGTCGACCCGGCCGCGGTCGAAGGCTGTGCCAAGGACGAGCGCGGCGTGTTCATCAAGCCCGGCACCTCGGGTGCCTGGTCGGGTGATGTCGCCGATCTGGGCGACGTCGCCCTGGCCAAGCTGGGCGACGGTTCCCCGGCCGTTGAGATCGACGGCGAGCTGAAGGAGGGCTTCCCGACCCCGTCGAAGAAGCTCGAGCTGTTCTCCGAGACGCTGGCCGATTGGGGCTGGCCGGAGTATGCCACCCCGACCTGGATTCCATCCCACGTCCACTGGGAGGACCTCGACATGGAGCCTGGTCCCGATGGCAGTGGGGGCAACGAACGTATTCTCCTGCCGACGTTCCGCATCCCGACGCTGATCCACACCCGTTCGGCCAACTCGAAGTGGCTCAACGAGATCAGCCACCGCCATCCGTTGTGGCTCCATCCCTCCGATGCCGAGAAGCTCGGCATCGAGGAGAACGGCCTCGTTCGGGTCACCACCCGCATCGGTCACTTCGTGATCGGCTCGTGGCGGACCGAGGGCATCCGTCCGGGCGTCGTCGCCGCCTCCCACCACATGGGCCGCTGGCGGTTGGAGGAGGGCGAGGCCCGCTCCTGGGGCACCGGCAAGGCGGCAATCGGCAGCTCTGCCAATGACAACGGGGGCACCACGTGGAAGCTCAAGCGGGAGCACGGCAATGCACCCTACGATTCGTCGTCCTCGCCACAGCCCGACGATGACACGCAGCGGATCTGGTGGACCGACACCGGCGTGCATCAGAACGCCACGTTCTGCGTTCAACCCGATCCGATCTCGGGTATGCAGTGCTGGCACCAGCGGGTTCGGATCACCCCGGCGGAGCCCGATGACGAGTACGGCGACGTCGTGGTCGACACCGCAAAATCCCGCGAGGCCTATCTCGACTGGCTGAGCAAGACCCGACCTCCCGAGGGTCCGCTGCGCCGCCCGCTCTGGTACGCCCGTCCGCTCAAACCGGCCGCCACGGCGTATGTGTTGCCTGAAGAGGGCGCGTAGTCGAACGTTGTTCCTGCGGAACTCCTCTGGTTCGCCCATCGCTTCTTGTGATCTCCTGCCCATTGGTTTTGTAGCGCGAACGTAATGTCACCTACCACCGTTAGCTGCGGGTTCGAGGATCCGGAAC
>JAOUGG010000578.1 GCA_029857855.1 Acidimicrobiia bacterium
CGTCGCCTGGAGCAACGTGAAGCCCACCACCGAGCGAACCGACGAGCGGCTCAGAATCGACAGAACATCGGCCGGCCCCACCCCGGCCAGACTCCGGGCCAGCACGGCAACCAGCGGCCACACCACCATCACCGCGATGAAGGTGGCGGCAACAACCGCAGCCGCGGTTACCGCAGCACGATCTCGGCCCACTCTTCGGTCCACTCCGATCGGCCCTCCTCGATCTCCGCGGGGCTCAGGATCAGCGGGTCATCCACATCCGTCGCCCATTCGGCGAACGAGGGCGGGGCCGCCACGGTCGAGTTGGCCGGGAACACGAACATGTTGAGCGGTATGTCGGCCTGGAATGTTTCCGACAGCATGAAGTCGATCAACGCGCCGGCGGCATCGGCGTGCTCGGTACCGGCCAGCACCCCGGCGAACTCGACCTGCCGGAAGCAGCTGTCGGCCACGACGCCGGTCGGTGGCTCGTCGATGTCGGTGGTGGCGAAGATCATCTCGGCCACCGGACTGGTGGCATACGACGTGACGATCGCCTTGTCGCCGCCCCCGGCCACGAACTCGCCGTAGTAGGCGTCGCTCCACCCGCTGGTCACCGTCACGCCACCGTCGGCCAACTGCTGCCAGTAGTCCTGCCAGCCGTCGTCGCCGTAGGTGGCGATGGTCGCCAGCAGAAAGGCGAAGCCGGGCGATGACGCCTCAGGATCCATCGTCACGAACGTCGAGGCGAACTCCGGTCGGGTCAGATCGGCCAGGCTCGACGGGCCGCCGTTGGGGAAGGCGTCCTTCCAATAGTTGAGGCAGACATCGCCGTAGTCGATCGGCGTGACCCGATTGTCGGGATCGAGTTCCAGTTCGTCGGGGACCGAGGCCAGGCCGGACGACTCGTAGGCGGTGAAGATGTCGGCGTCGAGCGCCCGCTGCAGGAAGGTGTTGTCGACCCCGAACAGCACATCGGCCTCCGGTTGGCCGGCGGTCAGGATGGCCCGGGCCACGAGCTCACCGGCGTCACCGGCATTGACCACCTCGACGTCGATTCCGGTTTCAAGGGTGAAGTTGTCGAACAGCCCGTCGCTCACGGAGAACGAGTCGTGGGTCAGGAGACGCACCGTCGTGCCGGGCTCGACCGCTTCCGGGGTCTCGACCTCGGGTTCGGCGTTCGCAGTCTCGGCGCCACCACAGGCGGCCAGCAGCAGCAGAAAGGCGACCGCCAGGGCGATCGACGTGGACGGAAACGCAGCTCGCTTCGAGGACTTCGACATGATTGCTCCCTTTCGCTGGCATTACCCAGATCAGGTTCAGCGGGTCGACGGCCGGTGCCGTCCTCTCAGCCCGGTCGTATCCGAGCTCCCCGGTATGCTTGGCCACCAGTGTACGGGCACACTGTTGCCATGACTCCGGCAGTGGTGATGCTCGAGAAGGCCAAGGTCGACCACGAGGTGCGGGCCTACGATCACGACCCGAACGCCGAGTCCTACGGCAACGAGGCGGTCGAAGCGCTCGGCCTCGACCCGTCCACCGTGTTCAAGACGCTGCTGGCGGTGGTCGACGGGAGCGAGACGGTGGTCGCCGTCGTTCCGGTGGCCAACCGGCTCGACCTCAAGGCGCTGGCCAAGACCGCAGGCGGGAAGAAGGCGACGATGGCCGATCCGGCCGATGCCGAACGGCTCACCGGGTACGTTGTCGGGGGGATCTCGCCGCTCGGCCAACGACGGAAACTCCGGACCTTCATCGACGCCACCGCCGAATCCCTGGATCACATGCACGTCAGCGCCGGCCGCCGCGGGCTCGAGGTCACGCTCGCACCCACCGAACTCGGTCGGCTTCTTTCCGCCGCGTTCGCGTCGATCGCCGCCGACTGATCCCGCCGCTCAGCCCCGTCGGAACCGACGCGCCCCCGGTCCGTCGTCGGCCGCCTCGTCGTCGGGGTTGAACAACGCACAGTTGTCGAGACTCAGGCAGCCGCACCCGATGCACGAGCTCAGGTTGTCCCGCAACGCCTGCAGGGTTTCGATCTGAGCGTCGAGCCGAGGCTGCCACCGGGTGCCGAAGTCGGCCCATTCGGACTTGGTCGGGGCTCGGCCCGCCGGAAGCTCAGACAGCCCTCTGCGATCTCGGTGAGGGTGAGCCCGACGCTCTGCGCGAATACGTTCCGCGGCCTCACCGATCGTCAGCTCGTCGGCCGGACGCTGACGTGCGGGATCGACCATCGACGTGCCCGGTCAGCCGCCCAGCGGTCGGATCACGGGGCCGTCGGCCGCGTCCTCGACCATCCAGCCCGCCTCGGTGAGCCGATCACGAATGGTGTCGGCCCGCTCGAAGTCGCGAGCCGCCCGCGCCTCCTGGCGCTCGACGGCCAACGCGGTGATCTCGACCGGGACGGCAGCGGCATCGCCTCGAAGCTCGAGTCCGAGTACCCCGGCAATCGTACGGACTGTGGCGGCCGCCGTCGATGCCGATGCCTGGCCGCCCTCGTCGAGGGCGGTGTTGGCTTCCCGAACCTGGCGGAACAAGAGATCGACGGCCTTGGCCGTGTCGAGGTCGTTGGCCATCGCCTCACCAAACGCGGCCATGACCGAATCGTCGGGCGTCCCCTCGAGCGCGGCGGTCCGGCGGGCGAACCCGTCGAGGCGGCCGACAGCGGCCTCCGCCTGCTTGAGCGTGGTGTCGGTCACCTCGATGGGTGATCGGTAGTGGGACTGGAGAATGAGGAGCCGGAAGGCCCTGGCGTCGTACTCCTCGATCAGATCGAGGAGGTTCGTGACGTTCCCCAGGGACTTCGACATCTTCTCGCCCCCGAGCTCGACGAAGCCGTGATGCATCCAGTGGCCGGCGAAGTCGGTTCCCAGGGCGACGGCCTGAGCCCGCTCGTTCTCGTGGTGGGGGAACATCAGATCCATCCCGCCGGTGTGGAGATCGAAGCCCTCCCCCAAAATGTCGAGGCTCATCACCACGCACTCGGTGTGCCAGCCGGGCCGCCCGTCACCCCACGGCGACGGCCAGTGCGGTTCACCCGGCTTGACGAACTTCCACAGAGCGAAGTCGGCGGGATGCCGTTTCTCGGCGCCGACGATGTCACGATCGCCGCCGCCGGCCCGCAGGTCGTCGAGGCTTTGATGGGCCAGCAGACCGTAGCCTTCAACCCGCTCGACCGAAAGATAAACGCCGTCGGAGGTGACATAGGCCTTGTCGTCGGCGACCAGGCGGGCGATCAGATCGACCATCTCGTCGACGTAGTCGGTGGCATGAGGCGTGTGATCGGGAC
>JAOUGG010000579.1 GCA_029857855.1 Acidimicrobiia bacterium
CCCGATACCGCCGTCGGCCAACCCGTCCTCGATGGTGACGATCAGCGGGTGGGAGGCGGCGTTGTCGAGCATCGCCTCGTCGAGCGGCTTGGCCGCCCGCGGATCCCACACGGTGGCCGAGATTCCCTCGGCGGCCAGTTCGTCGGCCGCCTCCCGGGCGGCCCCGAGCATCTTGCCGACACCGATGATGCAGACGTCGGAGCCGGTGCGGACGAGGCGGGCGTTGAGGCCGTGGCCGACCTCGTCGTCGCCCACCGACGGTGCCGCCGTCTTCGGCCATCGGATGCACACCGGTCCGGTGGTGATCTCGTAGGCGTCGGCCAGCATCTGCTGCAGCTCCTGGTACGACGACGGGCAGAAGATCGTCATGCCCGGGACCTTCGACGCGAGCACCATGTCGAGGATGCCGTGATGCGAGGGGCCGTCGTCGCCGGTGATGCCGGCGCGGTCCAGGCAGAAGATGACCGGCTGGCGGTGCAGGCCGACGTCGAGATTGGTCTGGTCGATGGCTCGAGTGAGGAAGGTCGAGTACAGGGCGATGACGGGGCGCAGGCCGCCCATGGCCATGCCGGCCGCCGCGGTGACGCCGTGCTGTTCGGCGATTCCCACGTCGATCAGCCGGTCGCCGAACCGGTCGCCGAACGGAAGCAGGCCGGTGGAGTCGGGCATGGCGGCGGTGATGGCCACCAGGTCGGGGTGCTCCTCACCGAGTTTGACCATCGCCTCGGAGAACGCCGCGGTGTAGCTGCCCGGTTTGACCGCACCGATGTCGTGCATGTTCTTGATCGGGTCGTTCTCGGCGGGACCGTAGCCCCGTCCCTTCTGGGTCTGGACGTGGAGCACGACCGGCCCGGAGAACTCTGCGGCGTTGATCAGCGCCTGTTCGATCTCGGCGATGTCATGACCGTCGAAGGGGCCCATGTAGCGCACCCCGAGCGGCTCGAAGAACGCCTGCGGTTCCAGCGCCTCCCGGATGGCGGCCTTCGAGGCCCGGATACCGGTCTGGGACCAGCGGCCGATCAGCGGCAGTCTGGCGGTGAAGCTCTCGAATCGGTGCTGCCGTTTCATGTACACGGGGTTGGAACGGATCTTGACCAGGCTCTCCGACAGCAGCGACACCGTCGGGGCGTAGGAGCGGCCGTTGTCGTTCAACACGATGGTGACGTCGCTCCCGGCGTGGCCGAGATTGTTGAGGCCCTCGAACGCCATGCCGCCGGTCATCGAGCCGTCGCCGATCACGGCCACCACGCGACGCTTCCGAGTCCGTGTCGACCGTGGGCCGGCGGCGGCGAACGCCGTGGCCAGGCCGTGGGCATAGCCGAGCGCTGTGGAGGCGTGGCTGTTCTCGATCCAGTCGTGTGGTGATTCGGTCTGGCTCGGGTATCCGGACAGCCCCTCGGCCTCCCGCAGGTTGTCGAACTCCGCCTTTCGACCCGTGAGGATCTTGTGAACGTAGGCCTGGTGCCCGGTGTCGAACAGGATCACGTCGTCGGGCGAGTCGAGCACGCGGTGGAGCGCCACGGTGAGTTCCACGATCCCGAGGTTCGAGCCGAGGTGGCCACCCGACTTCGACTCGCTCACCTTCCGGACGATGAATTCACGGATCTCCTGGCACAGGCGATCGAGCTCATTGTGGCTCAAGGACCGCAGGTCCGACGGTTCGTTGATCCGATCGAGAATGTTTTCGCTGCTCACTGCTGCCCCACGGTAGCGGCCGGAGACGGCCGACACCGATCGCGGTGACCGATGAAACGCCTGATCCAGGGGCTGTGCCGGCTTGCGCCCCGATCGGATCGAGTCCGTTTCGCTATCCTTGTGGAATGACGAGCCGCCAACAGCCCGCATCCGCCGCCTCACCGGGAAGCGGGAACGAACCGCTGCTACCCGTCGAACTGGTGTCCGATGTGCTGGGCGCGGCCCTGGAGACCGGCGCCGATTTCGCCGAAGTCTTCGCCGAGGACGTCACCCGGAGCGGCGCCTACTTCGACGACGGCCGGGTCGAGAGCCTGTCGTCGGATCGCGACCGCGGCGTCGGTATCCGGGTCGTGTCGGGGGAGTCGACGGGCTTCGCCCACACATCGAACCTGACCGAGGCCGGTCTGCTGAGGGCTGCCCGAACCGCGGCTGCCGCGGCCAAGGGTGGAGCAGGTCCTCGCTCGGCACCGGGCCTGCAGCGACGTGGCGGTACGGGCTCGACCGTCGACGTCCAGCCGGGCGAGGTGGCCAAGGCGACCAAGGTCGAGCTGCTGGTCCGGGCCAACGAGGCCGCCCGGTCAACGGGCGACGCCATCACCCAGGTCAGCGCCCGCTACGGCGACAGCCGCCGCCGGTTCCTGGTCGCCAATTCCGACGGGGTGCTGGCCGGCGACGACCGCACCCGCACCCTGTTCTCCGTGAGCTGCGTGGCCTCGGGCGACACCGGGCTGCAGACCGGGTCCGAGACCATCGGCCACACCATCGGGTTCGAGCTGTTCGACCGCTACGACGTCGAGGAGCTGGCCCGCCGGGCCGCCAACCGGGCCCTCACGAAGCTGGAGGCCCGCCCCGCCCCGTCGGGCACGATGCCGGTAGTGATCGGCCCCGGATCGGGCGGTGTGCTGTTCCACGAGGCCTGCGGTCACGGGCTCGAGGCCGACCTGATCCGCAAGGGAGCGTCGACTTTCGCCGGTCGGCTCGGTGAGATGGTGGCGTCGCCATTGGTGACCCTGGTCGACGACGGCACTCTCGGCGACGAGTGGGGTCACCTCGGTATCGACGACGAGGGCAATCCGACCAACCGCAACGTGTTGATCGAGAACGGTGTGCTCGTCGACTACATGTGGGACGGGCTCCAGGCCCGAAAGGAGGGCCGGTCGAGTAGCGGCAACGGTCGTCGGGAGAGCTACCGGCATCTGCCCATGGTCCGCATGACCAACACATTCCTCGCTCCGGGCGACACCGATCCCGACGACATCATCGCCTCGGTCGATCAGGGTGTCTACATCGCCCGGTTCGGCGGCGGCCAAGTGAACACGGCGTCGGGCGATTTCACGTTCGGCATGGTTGAGGCCTACCTGATCGAGGACGGACGGATCACCGCCCCCTTGCGGGAGGGGCAGCTGATCGGCAACGGACCCAAGGTGCTGACCCAGATCGAAGCCGTCGGCAACGACTTCCGGATGGGGCCGCCGGGAACCTGTGGCAAGGATGGCCAGGGGGTGCCGGCCGGCATGGGTGTTCCCACGCTGAAAGTGGCCGAGTTGACCGTCGGCGGAACCGCGGCC
>JAOUGG010000581.1 GCA_029857855.1 Acidimicrobiia bacterium
TACACCGCAGAACGACGGTAGATACGAACGGCGATGGGGGCGGCGACCGCGGCGATTCCGGCGCACCACACGATGGCCAGGAGCGCTTGACCGGCGACGGTCTGCCCGGCTTCGAGAGCACCCTCGCCGAGCATCAAACCTCGTGCCGCCTGCGCCACGATCGTCACGGGCTGATTCTCAGCGAAAACCTGGAGCCAGCTCGGCATTGTGGCCGGAGGAACGAACACCGCGCTGGCGAAAACGAAGGGGAACACCGGCAGGAAGACGGCGGTTTGGGCTGCTTCCGGGTTGGCGACCTTGAGTCCGATGGCGGCCATGACCCACGACAACGCGTAGGCGAACAGCAACACGATGGCGACGCCGGCCAGAAAGCGGGGGAACGTCGTCTGGTAGCGGTAGCCGATCACGAAGCCGACAATGAGCATGAGGGTCAATACGGCGGCGTTGCGAAGCAGGTCGGCGAGTGTTCGTCCGGCGAGGACGGCTGCCCGAGCCATCGGAAGTGACCGGAATCGGTCGATGACCCCCTTCGACAGGTCTTCGGTCAGCCCGATCGCGGTCTGGCCGGCGCCGAAGGTCGAGATCTGAACGAGGAGCCCCGGTAGGAGGAAGTTCAGGTACTTGCCGTTGGCCGCGGGCGGAATCGTGCTGCCGATGGCGCCGCCGAAGACGTAGTTGAACAGCAGCAGGAACATGATCGGCTGGATGGTGGCGAAAACGAGCAGCTGGGGGAGACGGACGTTTCTCAGCAGGTTCCGTTTGGTGATGACCCAGGTGTCGGGCAGCAGCCGTCCGGGATTCACGTCGAGTTTCTCAGGCGACCGCTCGCCCACCGGTGCCGTCGTTTCGTGCGTGGACGTTTCGTGGGTGGTCACCGGTTGTCCTCATCCGTGGCTCGAGCGGAGTTTCCGTTGCCGTCGGTGCTGCGGCCCGTGAGTGCGAGGAACACGTCGTCGAGGTTGGGGCGCTCGAGGGCGAGTTCGATGGGTTCGATGCCGTCGCGGTCAAGGCTTCGGAGCACGTCGACAACGGTCTGATTGCCGTTGACAGCCCGCAGTTCGAGAAGTCCACCGGGGTGTTCCCGATAGTCGGCGATGGGGGCGATGGCTCGGCGCGCGGCGTCGAGTTCGTCGTCGTTCACCCGCAATCTGACCGTGTTCGCCGACAACGAGTCCTTCAGTTCATCGGCGGTTCCCTCGCTGATCACCTTGCCGTGGTCGATGACGCCGATCCGGTCGGCCAACTGGTCGGCCTCCTCGAGGTACTGGGTGGTCAGCAGGACGGTGGTTCCGGCGCCGATGAGGTCGCGGACGAGTTCCCAGATGTCGAGGCGGCTGGCGGGGTCGATGCCGGTGGTCGGCTCGTCGAGAAAGAGCACCTCGGGTCGACCGACGAGCGAAGCGGCGAGATCCAGGCGCCGGCGCATGCCACCCGAGTAGGTCGAGACCTTTCGGTTCGAGGCGTCGACCAGGTTGAAACGGTCCAACACCTCCTTCGCCCGGCGGCGGGCATCGCGGAGACTCAGCCCGTAGAGCCGGCCGATCATCTCGACGTTCTCGTGTCCGGTGAGATACTCGTCGACGGCTGCGAACTGCCCGGCGAGTCCGATCGACCGCCTCACCGTGCCCGGATCGACGGTCACATCGACGCCGCGGATTTTGGCCGTTCCCCGATCGGGAATCAACAGGGTGGACAAGACGTTGATGAGCGTCGTCTTGCCGGCGCCGTTCGCACCGAGGAGGCCGTACACCGTGCCCGCCGGAATCGAAAGTGAGGCACCGGCCAGAGCGTTGACGTCACCGAACGACTTGTGAACGTCGACGACCTCGACGATTGCGTCCACGCGGGAACCGTCGGGCTGTCCGGTGTCGGGCTCATTCACCATATGTTCCGTTCCCCTTGTTCCAGCTGGAGACAAGCGGCTTCATGGTAGCCGGGCCCAATGGCATCGGACCACGGCGGTCATCCGCTGAAGCGCCGTGCAGTGGTGCTGGGACTCGTCCGCGATGGCGGCGGGCGCTACACCTTCACCAGACAGAACGGGTGTCCTGCCGGGTCGAGAAAGACGCGCCATTCGTCGGGGCTCGGTTGAACCGCGGACTTGGTGGCACCGAGGTCGAGGACGAGGCGTTCACCCTCCTCGAGGTCGGCCACATCGAAGTCGAGGTGCGCCTGCTGGGGTGCGCCGTCGGGCCACTGTGGCGGCCGGTGGCCGGGATCGCGCTGAAAGGCGATGTCGGCGCAATCGGGGATCTGAAGCCGAACCCAGTCGCCTGATGCCGTCGAATCCTTGATCTCACCGCCCACGATGGCGGAATAGAACTCGGCCAGGGAACGGGGGTCGGGACAATCGAGTGCGACGAGCGCAAAGGACGCGATGGCCATGGCCCGATCGTAGTCAGAATTTCAGCACCGCATTGCATGTCCTGGTCTCCTGTCGGATCGGCGCTTTCGGGCGGTGCAGATTCCAAGCTCGAAGATCGGCCTTATCCAGGCACAGTGATCCCATGTCGAATGCCTCTGACGTGGATCAGGTGTCGAAGAGTCGTCGTGGCGCCGTCCTGACCGCTCTGCTGCAAACCTGGCGATAGCGACGTCCAAGCTGGTGGCCTTCCTGCTCACCGGGTCAACGGCCCCACTGGCCGAGACACTGCAGTCGTTCGCCGACTCGGAAAACCAAGGGCTGTTGCTCTTCGGTGAGCATCGGGCCGCTGTCGACCCGGACCCTGAGCACCCGTTCGGACGAGGTCGGGAGCGCTACTTCCATGCCTTCGTGGTCGGCTTGGTGCTCTTCGGGCTCGGCGGTGTCTTCTCCATGATGGAGGGCATTCGCCATATCGGCTCGGTGGACCGTCCGCTCGACAATCCACAACTCGCGATCGGTCTCGTTGCCGTGGCCGCCGTATTCGAATCCGTGCCGCTCCGGACCGGCCTGCAGGCGTTCCGAGCGCGCCGCGCTACCGGGGATGGTCTCCTGGCTGCGCTCCGCGAGACCCAAGATCCCGAAGTGGCAATCGTCGTGCTGGAAGACAGTGCAGCGCTGCTCGGGCTCGCACTGGCATTCTCAGGTCTTGTTGCGAGTGTGGTGTTGTCGGATCCTCGCTGGGACGCAGCAGCCAGCATCGCCATCGGGCTGCTGCTGTGCCTGGCCGCCACGGCCATCACGATCCAGACCCACGCCCTCCTGGTCCTCGAGCAGGCGGTACCGGACGAACTGTCGGCCATTCGAACGGCGATCGCGGAGACGCCGGGGGTGCGACGG
>JAOUGG010000580.1 GCA_029857855.1 Acidimicrobiia bacterium
GGGCGTGCTCGTCGACAACGGATTCACCTTCCAGCACCCGACCGTCACCGAGGCGCTTCGCCACATCCTCGGCTGACCGGGCGGGCGGGTCGCCGCGAGACGTGCCGGCCCGTCGCTCCGAGACCAGCCGACTCCCATGAGGTCGACTCCCAGTAGACTCGAGGTCGTGTCTGATCGAATTGTCTCGGTAGCCCGCGAAGTGGCGGCTGACGCCTCCACCATCTTCTCGATCCTCGCCGACCCGGCCAACCACAGCCTGATCGACGGCTCGGGCACGGTCCAGGGTGTGCGCGACGAGAACCACACCCGGCTCCAGCTCGGCTCCCGGTTCGGCATGGACATGAAGATGGGCGTTCCCTATCGCATCAGCAACGAGGTCGTCGAGTTCGAAACCGACCGCCTCATCGCCTGGCGCCACTTCGGCCATCACATCTGGCGTTATGAGCTGGAACCTCTTCCCAACGGCCACACACTCGTCACGGAGTCGTTCGACTGGGGCAGCGCCCGGTTTCCACCGTTCTACGAGTGGGTCGGTTATCCCGATCGCCATGTCATCAACATGACGAAGACCCTCGAGCGTCTCGCCTCCGTCGTCGAGTAGAGACTGCCACAACGCCTCGCCAAACGGCGGGTACCGGGTTTCCGGCATAGGTGATCTTGACCAGATGCTTTCATCGCGTCGATTCACCGACCAGATTGGTGTGGTCGATCGGCCGTGGGTGGTTCCATCAACAACCCTGCATCGGGCGGTGCCCGGTGCGGTCGATGACGACGGAACGGCGAATGATGACCAACGACACGAAGTATGAATCACCCTCCATCAAGCACCACTTGGCCACCCTCGGGCTGGACAGCGGGGTCGGCTGGGAGCAGATCAAACGGGCTCATCGAAGCCTCGTGTCGGACTTGACGCCGGGTCCCGAGGCCGATCACCGCAACGTCGAGCTGGCGCTGGCGATGCTGCACGAGGTCAACGAGGCGTTCAAGTCGCTCTCGGTTCGCCGGGTGGCATAGCACCGGCCGACACCGGGCGTCAGTTCGAGAAGCACCGTCCGACGCCAGGGCGTCAGTTCGAGAAGCACCGTCCGACGCCAGGGCGTCAGTTCTCGTCGATAACGATCACACCGAGGCCGAGTTCGTCGAGCTGATCGGCCAGTTTCGACTCGTCGACGACGATCACGCCGACGACGGAGGACCACAGCCACTGATTACGTTGCTTGACGGCCGCCCCCGGTCTGCGGGGATCCCCGTCGAGGGTGACAACCCACTCGGCCCCGGCGAGGCAATGGTCGAACCGCCGGCGTTCCGTGTCCGGCCATCGATCCGCCGGATTGTCGAAGGGCAAGACGACGGCCAGCGGAACCCGGTGCTCGATCGCCACCTCGCCCGCCGACAGCTCCACCCCCCGTCGCAGCCCGGACACGACGATGTCGTAGCCGGGGTCGAGCCCGGCGATCGCCTCGTTGAGCGCCTCGGTCGAATCCGGCGCCGGCTCGGCCGCACCTGTCACGGCCACGGCCCGTTCGACCGGCCATGGCGGTGATGGCACCGCCGTCGCTGCGGACGGCGCCGAGCCGGCACCGGCTGCGGGATCGCTCGGCGGGCGGAGCTTGTCGACCTCGGCCACGGCGAGGGCATCGACGAGGTCGTTCATCGGGTCACCGGAGTGGCCCTTGACCCAGTGGAACTCGAGTTCGGTCCGCCGGCGTTCGAAGATCTCGACGAGTGGTTCCCACAGGTCCCGGTTGGCCACCGGCTTCTTCTGCGAGTTGCGCCAGTTCCGGGCGATCCAGCCGTCGTACCACCGGTCGTTGTAGCAGTTCACGACATAGGTCGAGTCGGAGTAGACCGCCACCGGGCCGTCGATGGTCCGTAGCGCTTCCAACACGGCCGTCAGCTCCATCCGCTGGTTGGTGGTGTCGGGATCGCCGCCCGAGTCCCGGCGCCCGTCGGTCGTCGCCCAGGCCCAGCCACCGGGCCCCGGGTTACCCGAACACGCTCCGTCGGTGTAGACGGTCGTCAGCGCCGGGACGTCATCAGGTCCGAGGTCGGCGTCGGTCGTTTCGGCGGTGGGTTCACGCACCACGACGATGCTAGACCGGTCGACCCCCATTAGTGGCGGCGTCACTCGGAGCCCCCACGTGACCGGGGACCGGAAGCGCTTCGAAGCACCTCCGGACGGTACGTGCCGAATGCGCCCCGTCTGGTGCACAATGGTCACCATGAGCAACGGCTTCCTCAGTCAGCTACCCGACATCGACCCCGAGGAGACCGCCGAATGGATCGAATCCCTGGAGGCCGTCAACAGTGCGGCGGGTAAGACCAGGGCCCGCTATCTTCTCGGCCGGTTGAACCAGCACGCCCGCGAACTCCAGCTGGGCAACGCCGAGGGTGTCTCGACCGACTACATGAACACCATCCCCACCGAGCAGCAGCCGTTCTTCCCCGGTGACGAACACATCGAACGACGGATCCGGGCCTTCATCCGATGGAATGCGGCGGCGATGGTCATCCGGGCCAACAAGAAGTCCGACGGCATCGGCGGTCACCTGTCGACGTTCGCGTCGTCGGCCGCGCTCTACGAGGTTGGCTTCAACTGGTTCTTCCGGGGTAAGGAAGACGGCATGCCCGGCGACGCCGTTTATTTCCAAGGCCACGCCGCACCGGGTGTCTACGCCCGGGCGTTCATGGAGGGCCGGCTCGACGAGGCCCACCTCGACAACTTCCGGTTCGAGGTCGGCGGCCACGGACTGTCGAGCTACCCACACCCCCGGCTCATGCCCGACTTCTGGGAGTACCCGACGGTGTCGATGGGCCTCGGTCCGATCAACTCCATCTACCACGCCCGCTTCCTCAAATACCTGGAGGGCCGGCGGATCGACGACACACAGAACTCCCGAGTGTGGGCGTTTCTGGGCGACGGCGAGACCGACGAGCCCGAGACGCTCGGCTCCATCTCGCTGGCCGGCCGCAGCGGACTCGACAACCTGACCTGGGTCATCAACTGCAACCTCCAGCGACTCGACGGTCCGGTCCGGGGCAACGGCAAGATCATCCAGGAGCTGGAGGGCGTGTTCCGGGGCGCCGGATGGAACGTCATCAAAGTCGTCTGGGGTGGCCGCTGGGACGAGCTGCTCCAGCGCGACGTCGACGGCGTGTTGCTCAACAAGATGAACACCACGGTCGACGGCGAGTTCCAGCGCTACGCGGTGGAGGACGGGTCCTACATCCGGGAGCACTTCTTCGGGCCCGACCCCCGGCT
>JAOUGG010000582.1 GCA_029857855.1 Acidimicrobiia bacterium
CGACCCGCCCGAGTCCAAGGCCTACGACCTCGTGTTGATGATGTACCCCGCGTTCCATCACCCGGTGTCGGCGGAGACCATTCGGGCCATCGCCGACGCCGTCGCCCCGGGCGGCACCCTTCTCGCTGTCCACCATGTCGTGAATCCCGATCATGCGGCCGAGCATGGCTATGACCCCAGTCAGTTCGTCTCCGTGGCCGACATCGCCGAGGCGCTCGCCGAATCCGACTTCACGGTCGAGGTGCACGAGACACGCTCCCGTCCGAACCCCCCTGCCGACTCCCATCACGCCGACGACGAGGTCCTCCGGCTGACCCGCTCCGGCTGACGCAAGGCGTAACCAGGGAGCGAGGCCTGCAGACCCGACGGCCGCTACCGGCGCAAGTGGTCGCGCACCGCGTCGGCGACGAGTTCGGGTTCGTCGAGCCACGGAGCATGACCGGCGCCGGGCACCATCTGGAGGTCGGCGTCGGGCAACAACGACGCGAACTCCCGAGCCGACGACTCGCCGCCGAACAGGTCATCCGATCCCCAGATGAGCCGGACCGGAGGCGTGACCTTGCCCAGCAGCTCCGGTGAGTGCCGAACCGCTTCGATCGGCCCCCGGAGGTCAATTGGTCCTGGGCTGTACTGTGAGTCGTTCCCGAAGGTGTCGGTGTGGCGCAGCAGGGCCACCATCCAATCGAACATCTCGTCGCTCACCCGGCCGGTGTCGATTGCGCTGCGCATGCCTGCCATTTTCAACATGGCCCGTACCATCCGCCGGTTGGCCCTGAGGCGGGTTGGTGTCATCCAACCGGGCATCGACAACCTCATGATCAGCGGTGCATTCTCGATGCGGGCACCGCCCTGGAAGGCGAGGCCGGACAAGGTCAGAACGCGCTCCGGGTGGGCCGCCGCTCCCCGGAAGGCGTACCAGCCGCCGAGGGATGTCGACACGACATGGGCGGCGTCGATGCCGAGACCGTCGAGGACGTCGACCACCAGATGGTCGCCCACTCGCTCGTGGACGGCGAGGTCGGTCGGTGGCGACGACAGGAGCGGGCTGAGTCCTGTGCCCGGCCGGTCGAGCAGCAGTCGGCGATAGCCGTGAAGCCGTCCGACCAGACCGGCAAAGACGGCCCCGGTTGTCATCACGCCGGGTACGAACAGAACCGGCGGGCCCTCACCCACATCACGAATTCGGACCCGACCCCCCAGGCGGGCAAGGTCGACGTGATGATCGGGGCCATCGACCCCTTCGGAGTCGAGAAATGCCTGCTCGGCCTCGAAGTACCGGCGATCTGGCTCGGGCATTGGTGATCCCTCCGGGTGTCATCCTGCTCGTACCCTACCGCAGAGCGGGTCACGGTCGAAGGGGTCGCCTGGTCCGGAGGCGACTGCGTGAACGACAATGGTCCCATGAAAACCACGGGGGCAATTCTGCGTCAGGCGCCGGGCACTTGGGAGCTGGCCGAACTCGACGTCGAGGAGCCCCGCCAAGGTGAACTGCTCGTCGAGATGCGGGCCGCCGGGTTGTGTCACTCCGACGACCACTACGCCAGGGGTGACACGCCGGTGGCGTCGTTCCCGTTCGTCGGCGGCCACGAGGGCGCCGGCGTCGTCATCGGCATCGGGCCGAACACTCCCGGCTGGGCGGTCGGCGATCACGTGGCGCTCTCGTTCCTCCCGGTGTGCGGCCGGTGCCGCTGGTGCTCGACCGGGCAGCAGAACCTGTGCGACATGGGCCGCTTCCTGCGCGACGGGACCCGGTCCGACGGCTCCTACCGCATGTGGCTAGACGGCCAACCAGCGGCCCAGATGTGCGGCCTGGCCACCTTCAGCCGTCACACCCTGGTCGACGTGGCCGCCGCCATCAAGATCGATCCCGAGCTCAACCTGGAGGCCGTGTGCCTCACCGGGTGCGGGGTCGGCACCGGCTGGGGTTCGGCGGTCAACTCTGCGGAGGTCCGGCCCGGCGACACGGTGATTGTGATGGGAGTCGGCGGGATCGGTGTCAACGCCGTGCAGGGCGCCCGCCACGCCGGGGCCTCCCACATCGTGGCCGTCGATCCCGTGGCGTTGAAACGGGAGGTCGCCTCCCGGGTCGGTGCGACCGAGACGTTCGCCGCGATGGACGAGGCGATCGCCTTCGCTCACTCGGTCACCAACGGCCAGGGCGCCGACTCGGCCATCATCTGCACCGGGGTGCTCACGACCGACGACGTCCGGCGGGCCTTCGCCTCGATCCGCAAGGCGGGCACGGTGGTGGTGACGGCCCTTGGCAACGCCGACACCGAGGTCGCCGTCAACGCCCGCGAGCTCACGCTCTATCAGAAACGTATCCAGGGGTCGGTGTTCGGTGAATCGAATCCGTTGTCGGACATTCCTCTCATGCTCGAGCTGTACCGCTCGGGCCGGCTGCTGCTCGATGAGCTGATCACCGCCCGCTACCCGCTGGCCGACATCAACCGGGGCTACGCCGACCTCCACGCAGGCCGGAACGTGCGGGGCATCATCACCTTCGACTGACCAAACCGCCCGGAACTTTGAGCTCCGGACGACCCGCTAAGGGGTCGTTGGAAGCTCAAAGTTTGGCGCAGGTGGGTCGCTGGAGGCTCAAAGTTCGGGCGGGGTCAGTTTGGACTGGGGTCAGGGGGTGAGGCGGTGGAGGGCGTCGTTGGCCTGGGTGACAAGTCGGTTGACGACGTCGGCCACCGGCTCGACGTTGGTCGGCCAAACGACCCCCTGCCCGGCGGGCGAACCGACCGGCGGCTCGACCTGGTGCTCGGAGATGGCCGTCATCAGGTCGCCGACCAGCGCATGCTGATACGGCATAGGCAGCGGAGCGGGCGCCTCGGGCGTTGCCCATACCAGGAAGTCGAGCTGATGTCGAGGTAGCGCTCCACGTGGCGGGGATGGCCGACGAGGGCGCCGACCAGCTTGCCCGCCTCCCGCAGCCTGGCCACGGCATCGGCCATTAGCCCGACCCGAATGCGACCAGGGTGACGTCGGAGGCGATCAGACCCTGGAGCTGACCCTCGAAGTAGTCGGGCGTTCGCAGAACCGTGTTGAAGAACGTGCGGCGCGAGGTATCGGGTACGTCGTAGCGGCGACGCAGATCCTCGACAAATCGCCTGTGCTCATCGGGCAGACGGGCCTGCACCGACTCGAGCGTCTCGCCCTCGGGCATGCCGGCGGGGATCATCATGTCGGCCGCCGTCGGACCCGCGCCGGTCCGCTCCCGAAGCTCGGCCAGTTTGACCGGCACCTGGTCGGGTT
>JAOUGG010000584.1 GCA_029857855.1 Acidimicrobiia bacterium
CCGCTGAACCGACCTTGGCCCGCCCCAACCGGCGGCCCCAGACCACCGAAACCGCACCCGACAACCGCCGGAACGGGGCCGCGCCGCCCGGTCGGGCGAGCCTCACTCCTGCGGCATCGCTCGATGGCGGGCCTTGGCCGCGGCGGCCAGATTGTCCTGGGCGTTGCGGTCGCCGGCCACCTTGTGCCACATGCCGTCGGAGTCGAGGGTCCACGACAAGGCCTCGTCGGCCAGCAGCTCGTCGAGTACCTGGTCGAGCCGGAGGCGAAGGCTGGGTTGATCGATCGGCACCACGGCCTCCACGCGGTTGTCGAGGTTGCGGACCATCATGTCGGCCGACCCGATGAGATAGCCGCCCTCGACGGGATCGTCGCCGAACTTGTAGATGCGTGAGTGCTCCAGCAGTGGAGCCACCACCGACTTGACCCGGATGTTCTTCGACATACCCTTCACGCCGGGCCGAACCGTGCAGGTGGTCCGCGCGATCAGGTCGATCGACGCTCCCGCCTCCGACGCCTCGTAGAGCGCCTCGACCGCCTCGTCGTGGGCGATGTGGTTGACCTTGACGACGATGCGGCCGCCCGGGTGGGCCTGCGACTTGATCAGCTCGACCAGGCGAGGGCGCAGGGTCGTCGGCGCGATCAGCAGCCGCTCCGGCTCGAGACCTTTCGTGTGGCCGGTCAACATGTTGAACAGCCGCAGGAGGTCGTTCG
This sequence comes from Acidimicrobiia bacterium, assembly GCA_029857855.1. Classification (GTDB taxonomy): domain Bacteria; phylum Actinomycetota; class Acidimicrobiia; order Acidimicrobiales; family SZUA-35; genus JAHELU01. The sequence goes on from JAOUGG010000584.1 coordinate 714, forward strand.
TGATGACGGGATCGGTGGTGAACAGCGCCAGATCCTCATAGAACCGGGCGGTCGACGGGTTGTAGTTGCCGGTGGCGATGTGGCCGTAGCAGCGCACCTGCCCGTCCTCGTCCTCCCGCACCACCACCGCCGTCTTGGTGTGGGTCTTGAGTTCGACGAAGCCGAACACGACATGCACCCCGGCCGCACCCAGCTTCTCCGCCCAGCCGATGTTGGCCTCCTCGTCGAAGCGGGCCTTCAACTCCACGAGCATGACCGCTTGTTTGCCCTGCTGGGCGGCGCGGATCATCGCGTTCACCACCGGTGAATCGCCAGAGGTCCGGTAGAGCGTCTGCTTGATCGCGAGGACCCGATCATCGTCGGCGGCCCGATCGATGAAGTTCTGGGTCGACGACGCGAACGACTCATACGGGTGCTGCACGAGATGGTCCTTCTCACGCATGCGGGCGAACACGTCGTCTCCCGACAGCGCCTCGACCTCCACCGGCTGCAACGCCGGCCGCTTGAGTTCAGGACGGTCGAGCGCGTAGAGCTCACCGACCTCGCCCAGATTGAGCGGACCGGGCGAGTACAACACCTCGTCGAGCGACAGATCGAGCTGTTTGGCCAGGAACTCCACCAACTCGGACGGCATGCCCTCGGCCACCTCGAGCCGCATGGCATCGCCGAACTGACGGTCCCGAACCTCCATCGAGACCGTTTCCAGCAGATTCTCGACGTCGACCACATCGACCTCGTAGTCGGCGTCGCGAGTGACCCGGAAGAGATGGTGGTCGCGCACCGTGCGGCCGGGGAAGAGCGCCGGCAACTGGGCGCCGATCACCTCCTCGACCCTGATCAGGTGGATCCCGTCGGCATCATTGCGGATCTCGATGAAACGTCGTAGCGACTCCGGGATCTTCACCCGCACGAACTCCGGCCCTCCGTCGGACCCGTCGAGGCGCACTCCGACCGACAGGCTGAGGTCGCTGATGAACGGAAACGGGTGGGCGGGCCCAACCGCCAACGGGGTCAGAAGCGGAAAGATGCGCTCCCGGAAGTAGGCGGCCGCGGTCCGCCGGTCACGTTTGTCGAGTTCACTCCAACCCGACAACTCGATGCCGTGCTCGGCCAGCGCCGGTCGCAGCTCGGTCCACCAGATACTGTGTTGCCGGGCGGCGAGCCGCCGGAACCGCTCCCGGACCGTGGCCAAACGCTCGGCGGCGACCGCACCGGCGGGGCCGCCCAGCCGCGATTTCTCCTTCAAGCCGACCAGCCGAACCCGGAAGAACTCATCGGTCAACAGGGTGAAGAAGGAACAGAACCGGACCCGCTCGAGGAGCGGCTGGCCGGCGTCGGCCGCCCCGGCGAGTACCCGGGCGTGATACTCGAGCTCGGATGCAGCCCGAAGGAACTGCCGCCCGTCGTCGGTCAACGGGTGCTCATAGGACTTGTCCACGGTCGAGGTGTCGGCTGGGTCCACCAGCCGATGATGCCACGGACCGCCGGTTTTTCGGAAGTCGGTTCGGCCGCGACGGTGGGCGCGTCGACACCACGCGCGCGCAAGCCCGCTCCTAGGATGACGGACATGGCAATCAAGTTCGGAACCTTCATCCCGCAGGGTTGGAAAATGGAGTTGTCGTCGATCAACGATCCGCAGGCCAAATGGGCCAAGGCGGTGGAGATCGCGCAGCTGGCCGAGGAACTCGGCTTCGATTCGCTGTGGGTCTACGACCACTTCCACAACGTGCCCCGCCCGGCGCACGAGACCATGTTCGAGTGCTGGACGACCATGGCGGCGATCTCCCAGCAGACGTCGTCGATCATGTTGGGGCAGATGGTTGGCTGCGCGCCCTACCGGGAACCGTCGCTGCTGGCCAAGATCACGTCGAATCTCGATGTGATCTCCGGCGGACGACTCATCTGGGGTATCGGCGCCGGTTGGTACGAGCACGAGTTCGCGGGCTACGGCTACGAGTTCCCGAAGCCGGCCGACCGGATCCGCATGATGAAAGAGACGGTGGAGATCGTGACCCGCATGTGGTCCGAGGCCGACGTCACCTACGAGGGGCGCCACTACAACCTCCAGGGCGCCCAGTGCGACCCGAAGCCGCTGCAGCAGCCCCGCCCGCAGGTGCTGATCGGCGGGGCGGGCGAGCAGCTGACCCTCCGGGTGGTGGCCCGCCTGGCCGACGCCTCGAACTTCGGCGGCAAAACAGACGAGTTCGCCCACAAGTGCGAGGTGCTGAAGGAGCACTGTGCGGTGGTCGGTCGCGACTACGACGAGATCGAGAAGACCTGGTCGCCCGAGGTGTTCATCCGGGAAACCGAGGCCGAGATCGAGGCCGCCGGCACCCAGTCGATGATGAAGGAGCCGATGGAGAGCTGGGCCGCCGGCAACCTCGTCGGCACACCGGAGCAGGTGGCCGAGAAGATCGGCGCCTATGTCGACATGGGCTGCACCGGCTTCTACCCGTGGTGCAGCGACTACCCCGACACGACCAGCATGCGTCTCCTGGCCGAGCAGGTGATACCGGAGTTCCGTTAGGTCGTCGTTCCCGGTGC
>JAOUGG010000583.1 GCA_029857855.1 Acidimicrobiia bacterium
GACATCCCCGTCGACGTTGTCGTCAACTACCCCCGCCCGGTTCGTTCCGACCAGGACCGGCGCCTGGTTGCGCTCGCCCGCGACGTCAGCCGCCGATATCAGATCGAACAGGAACGCGACGACGGCATGCGGTGGCTGGAGGCCCTGGCCCGAATTCGCTCCATGCTGCTGTCGGAACCGACGCTCGAGGGCGCCCTGACACTCATCGCCGACCAGATACGTTCGTTGACGGCAGCCGACGCGGTCGTCATCGCCGAACCGGCGATCGAGCCCGACGGCAGCGGTAGCTGGGCGACGCCGGGCGATGTGACGCCCCGCTATCACTCGGTTTCGATCGAACACGGTGCGCTGGTGGATTCGTTGATGACCGCACGGTTCGATGTCGACGACGTGGTCGGCAACGTCCTACGAGGCGGGACCGTGATCGAGACCCGGACGGGAGGTGCCGGACGACTGGAGATCTGGAACCAGGCCGTCGTCAAGCCGTTCGAACACGTGATGCTGTTGCCGCTCGAGCGATTAGGGACCGTACACGGCCTTCTCCTCGCCGGCCGCGTGGGCCCGGAACCCTTCACCGACGCTCAGGTGGCGATGGCCTCGAGCCTGGCCGAAGAGGGGGCGCACGCCTACACGTTGGTGGACGCCCGGCGGGCCAAGGTCCACCTGCGCCTCCTGGAGGACCGCGAACGCCTGGGCCGCGACCTCCACGACCTGATCATCCAGCGCATCTTCGCCGCCGGCCTGCGCCTACAGTCGACGCAGGGTCTCATCGACGACCAGGTGGCCGCCGGGCGGGTGGCCGAGGCCATCAGCCAGCTCGACGACATCATCGTCGAGTTGCGCAACACCATCTTCCAGCTGAGCATCCCGGTCGACCTGGTGGTGGCGGATCGCCTCCAGACCGTCGTCGACGAGGCGGCCCGGTATCTGCCCGGCCGCCCTGATCTCGTGATCACCGGTGACCCGTCCCGCATCCCGGAGGAGGTCCTCGGCGAGTTGGAACCGGCGCTGACGGAGATGCTGGCCAACGTCTGGCGCCATGCCGCAGCCTCCCGGGTGGAGGTCACGGTACAGGTCGGCGATCACGACGTTCGGGTCAGCGTCAGCGACGACGGCCGGGGTTTCGACCCGGACCTCGTCGAACGGGGAAACGGGCTCGGCAACATCGAACTCCGCGCCGAACGGCTTGGTGGCACCGTTCGGGTCGACTCAACGGTCGACCGGGGAACAACCGTGCATTGGACGGTCACTCTCCAGCCGATGTCGAGCCGACCCGAGGGCTGCTAGCGACGATGAGCCCGGTGCCGGGTCACTGGCCGGTGTCCGTCGCCCCGGCTTCGGCTGCATCCCGGTCCTCGACGCCCAATGCACCGTCGGCGTCGAGCGGCGTGCCGGCGGTCTTGCGCCAGTTGGTCGGCGTCACTGGATAGAGATCGGGGTCGTAGTCCGGGTTCTCGTTCACGACGATCGCGGTGACCATGCCGAACATGCCGGTCTCCCGCTCGACGTGGGTCAGGATGTGGCAGTGCCAGACCCAGACACCGACATCGTCGGCTTTGAACAGCACCGTATATCGCTCACCTGGGGCGACGTTGAGCGTGTCGACCCAGTAGGGCTCATCCAGCGGCACACCGTCCTTGGCGTAGACCAGCTGGGGGAACTGGTGGAGGTGCATCGGGTGGATCTGGAGACCTTCGTTGTAGTAGGTGAGGCTGACCCAGTCGCCTTGATCGACGACCATCGGCTCGGTGGCCGGGAAGCTCTTGCCGTTGAGCGAGAGCCCGATGACACCGGCGTCGTTCAGCACCATGGGGATGTCGAGAACGAGGTCCATCTCCTCCTCGGTCGGTAGCGTCACCCCGCTGATCGTCGAGCTGTAGGGAATGGGATTGTCGCCGATTCGGAAGACACCGAACATGCCGTTGACGACCTGCATCTGGCCGTGGTTGTGGGCGTGGTACATGCCGATGGCGTCCTCGTCGGCGGTGAACTCGTAGGTGAAGGTGCCACCGTTCGGTTCGATGAGTTCCTGGGTGATCGGAGCGACACCATCCTGATCGTTCGGGGTGCGGACGCCGTGCCAGTGAACGTCGGTGCCCATGGGCAGGTTGTTGACCACCCGCACCTGCACCTTGTCGCCCCGGTCGACCCAGATCTGGGGGCCGGGTACGACCCCGTTGTAGGTCCAGGCCTCGACGATCCGGCCCGGCTCGACCTCCCACGGCGTGATCTCGGCGGTCAGGTCGAAGACCTTGGTTCCGTCGGCCAGGACCTCGGTCGGTTCGAGCATCGGGTTGCCGAGGCCCTCGGTTTCAGCCGGGAATGCCATGATTGATTCCATCATGGCCTGGTCCATCGCCGCGTAGTCCATCTCCTCGTGATCACCGTGGTCACCGGCGGCCGCACCCGCAGCCGCCGCCTCCTCGGCCGTTCCGGTGATCGTCAGCGTGTTGACCATGCCCGAGTCGGCATGGCCCGCGATATTGCAGTAGATCTCATAGGTGCCGGGGGCCAGGTTGCCGAGCGCCAGCTCGACCGTTCCTCCCGAGCCGACATTGTCACTGAGAAGGCCGAGCTCACGCACCCCGATGTTGTGATCCTGCGAGCCGTCGTTGGTCAGGCGGAGGTTGACGTTGCCGGCGGGGGCGACGAGGTCGCCGTAGAAACCGAATTCCCGGGCGCTCAGTTCCAGGGTGGTGGAGGCGGCATCCCCAGAGGTCGTTCCCGCCGCCCCGTCTCCACCGCCACCGACGGTCATCACCACCGCGATCAACGCCACGAATCCGGCGGCGATGATGGCGGCCAGGCCGAGCACGAGGCCGAGGATGAGACGGGAGCTGTCGGGGTCGGGACCCGACGGTGGGCGGGCTGACGCACCAGTGGCCTGGCCCTCCCCTCCGCTGCGACCTGATTGGGATTCGACGACCGTCATAAAATGGCTCCTTTCGAGGGTGGACGGATTGACGCTACCCGTTCCCGGTCCCGACCCATCCTCGTCGTCCGGACCAGGGGTCGCTTAGGGCCCAAGGTCCCTTCTGAATTCGACCACTCGCAGCAACAATTTGGGTTATGACACGGATACTGGTTGGCGTCGATGGATCACCGGCGGCGGTGGCCGCATTGGATTGGGCGGTCGACCATGCGGAGGACGACGACACCGTCGTGCTCTGTCATGTCTGGTCGCTGCCGGTTGTTGCCGGTTTCGAGTCGCCGATGCTCGAACCGGGGCCGTTCAAGGATGCGGCCGAGAAGCTGGT
>JAOUGG010000585.1 GCA_029857855.1 Acidimicrobiia bacterium
GGGGTCCTGAGCGTGTAGTGGAAGCCGCAGGTGGGGAAGCAGGCGGTTGGCGTTGCACTGGGCAACCAGCGCTGCGGAGGCGATCCCGCCACCGACGATCACGTCAGCGATCCAGTGGTTGGCCGTGGCCACCACAGCGAAGGCCATGGCCGCCGGCATCACCACCCCGGCGATCTTGACCAGCCGGCTGTTGGTCGCTCTGATCCACATGATGCCGACGAGGAGGTTCCAGCCAAAGTGGAAGCTCGGCAGGGCGGCGTATTTGTTGATGAGTCCCGGTGGCTGGAGGAGCCGGTAGGCGTTCGACCGCACGGTCACCGTGTCGACGTACTCCAGACTGAACAGCCGAGGCGGCATCACCGCCCAGGTGGCGAAGATCACCAGGCCCACCGCCCCCGAGAGAAACAGGGCGTTGCGCAGCTCGTAGAAGTTCCGCCTGCGGGTCACCGCCAGCCACACGAGTGTGGCGATGATGACGGGCCAATGGCCGAAGATGTAAATCCAGTTGGCCAGTGTCAGTAGCCGGTCGTGGTCGGCGATGAAATCCTGAATCGCCAACTCCACGTTGATGTGCAGCCGCTCTTCGAGCGATACCAACAACTCGGCATTCCGTTGGGCGCGTTCCGCGCCTCCCTCTGTCAGTCCTCGGACCCCGAAGTAGGCAAGCGCCGCCAGAAAGATCGCCACAACCTGGCGCGCGGTAAAGAAGACGAAGCGGGCCACTTGTCAATCGTATGACACCCGGCCTGGTCAGGGCAGGGTCTTCCGACCCTACCGGCGCGGGAAACGGCGCGAGCCGGAGGCTGGGGCGAAGACCACCTGGGTTCCCGACCGGGCCATCACCGCTCGGAACCAGAAGAACCCGACGGCCAGCGTCGCGGTCGTCGTCAACGGGCCGAGCAGCGACTTGACCACCACGAAGGTGGTCGGGGATTGGTTCAGGAGCACCCAGAGCGTGATCGAGAAGTTGAGGGCGCTGGTGAACGCCCACCACAGCGAGAGATGGGAGAGGAAACGTCGCAGGTGAGGGTGCTCCCGGGTTTCCTCGTCGACCGGGCAGATGTCGGCCATCAGCCGTTCGGCCAGAGGTTTGCCGATGAGGACCGAGGCGACGAAGGTCAACCCGACCAGGGCGGTGGTGATGGTCGGTTGCAGGAAGTAGACGAGCAGGCTGCCGGTGGCGAGCGCGGCGACCGTTCTGGCCAGCAGGCCGACGGTGGTGAGGACCAGGATGCCGCTGATCTGCTGGCGGCGGAGACGGCGTCGACCCAATGCCGCCAGAGAGAAGACGAGGCTTCCGATCAGCGCGGAGGTCGATCCCGAGACCTGCAGCAGGATAATGAACAGCGCGACGGGGAGGACCTTGCCCTCGACCACGTTCGGAACGGCATGGCGAACGGTGTCGCGTAGGTTCGGAAGGATCAGTTGCGGCGAGCTATGCAGTGAACTCAGTGTGTCCGTCTCAAGCGATGGGGGCGGCCACCAAAAGTCCGCGCTGGTTGGCTTAGGATAGCGCAGGTCCGTTGTCTTCAGTCAGATGGAGACTTGCCCAATCGAGGTCGAGGTCGTCGACGATCAGACCAGCGACGCCCTTGGTGACGAGGTGTCGTCCTCGCTCGAGCGTCTCGACCGCCCAGGTGAAGAGCTGCGGCGTTTTGGCCAGTACGGGCCCGATGGCCTCGGCGTCGAGGAGACGGTTGTGGGCCACGACACCGACCCGGTCGCCGAGCCCGGGAACCATCGTGACCGCCCGCAACTGGAGGCGGTTGCCGCAGCTGCGCAGCCTGATGGTTCCGGGGCGATCGCGGAACGCCGCCAGCACCCACCACGAGCGGCTCGACACCAGGATCGGCCGGTCCTCGGGCACCGCCCGTCGGATCCTCCGGGCGGCCCGGCGGGTGAAACACTTGAGGTCGAGCAGGAGCGGTACGTCCGGCGGGACGGCGGCGAGGACCTCGTCGAGCGAGGGCATGACAGTGCCGGCAGGAAGCAGATACCACCGCTCCCAGAGTCGGGACGTCGGTCGGATCAGTTTTTCGTGCCGCACCTCGACCCGACCCCGCTGCACGTGGACGTCGCATTCGACGACATCGGCTCGACGGACGGCATCGGTAGCAACGCTCGGCTGGTTGCCGGCGCGGTGGGCAACGATCAACGGTGACAACACCGACTGATCGTAACCGTGATCACCGGCCGGCAACCAGCGGCTCGGGCCCCACGCCGCCTTTCGATGCCGTTGGCCTCGGCCCCCGACTCAGTGTTGGCGCAGGTCGGTGATCGTCTCCAGCATCGCAAGCAGGGAGTCGCGTTGGGTGGGCCGAAGCTCGGCGAGGAGTCGATCCTCCGCCGAGTTGATGAGCGGACCCAGGTGGTCGAGAATCGCCTGGCCCTCGGCCGTGAGTTCGATGGCCAGGACCCGCCCCTTCGGTTTCGCGGGGCGATGAATGAGACGGCGTTCGACCAGACCGGAAAGGGCCTGGTTCATGGCCTGGGGGCTGACGAGGGAACGTCGGGCCAACTGTGCGTTCGACAGTCCGGGTCGCCGCCTCAACACCGACATCGCCGTGTACTGGGCGATCGTGAGATCGACCTCGGCGAGCGCCTCCTCCAGGTCCCGGCGAACCATCCGGTCAAGGCGACCGATGAGATAGGCAAGGCGCAGGGGCGGCTCCGATTCCTGCGCCTTGGTCATTGGCTCACCGCCGATACCTCATGCAACCGTCCGTCATCAACAACCGACTTTAGCCGCTGGGGGAGCGGCGAAGCGTGGTCGGAATCTCAAGTAACTTGATATGTCGAGGCCGATGATGCATGCTGCAATGGTGAAATCTGAAGACATGATGTTGACCGGTCGGGTCTATGACGCCGAGGAGGGCCTCTTCGTCGAGTCGCTCATGGCAGCCATCGCCCAGAGCTCGGACGAGGCCAAAATCTTGATGGCCGAGTTTCAGGCCGGTCGGGCGTCGAAGGTGACGAGAGTCGCCGGCGAAACCAACGGTTCCGGCCCGGCTCGAGACGGCGAGGAGGCGTGATCATGACCAACGGACGGCCCGTTGAAATCGGCGAAATCCTGTGGGAGCCCGGCCCCGATGCCCGCGAGACCAGTCGCATCGGTCGCTACCTCGCCTGGCTGCAATCGGAACGAGGGCTCACCTTCGAGACCTACGACGAGCTGTGGCGCTGGTCGGTCACCGATCTCGACGCCTTCTGGCGTTCGATCTGGGACTACTTCGACGTGCAGTCGACCACACCG
>JAOUGG010000586.1 GCA_029857855.1 Acidimicrobiia bacterium
CATGATCCCCAAGGTCGAAGGCCCGGAGGACATCCACTACGTCGACCGCCTGCTGGCCCAGCTGGAAGCCCGGGCCGGTCTGACCAAGCCGCTGCTGGTGCACGCCATCCTGGAGACGGCCCGCGGCGTGGCCAACGTCGAGGAGATCTGCGCGGCCTCGCCCCGCATGCAGGGGCTGTCGCTCGGCCCGGCCGATCTGGCCGCCAACCGGCGGATGAAGACGACCAGGGTGGGCGGCGGCCACCCCGGCTACCTGGTGCGCCAGGATCCGCCGGTCGGCGACGGCGAGGACGCGGCGCCGGACTACGCCGCCGACCGCACCACCTTCCAGCAGGATCTCTGGCACTACACGATCGCCCGCATGGTCGACGCCTGCGTGGCCAACGGGATCCTGCCGTTCTACGGACCGTTCGGCGACATCGCCGACACCGTGGCCTGCGAGGATCAGTTCCGCAACGCCTACCTGCTCGGCTGCGTCGGAGCCTGGTCGCTCCACCCGGTGCAGATCGGGATCGCCAAGAAGGTGTTCTCCCCCGATCCGGCCGAGGTGGCCCACGCCCAGCGGGTCATCGACGCCATGGGCGACGGCACCGGCGCCATCATGCTCGACGGCAAGATGGAGGACGACGCCTCGGTCAAGCAGTGCCACGTGGTGGTCGAACTGGCCCGCTCGCTGGCCGAACGCGACCCCGAGCTGGCCGCCGCCTACGGATTCTGAGGAGCCCAAGCCCATGAACGCTGTGCCATCGGCCGTATTGCGACCCAGGCGATCGGTGCTCTACATGCCGTCGTCGAACGAGCGAGCGCTCGAAAAGGCCAAGACGATCCCGACCGACGCACTGATCTTCGACCTGGAGGACGCCGTCGCCCCCGATGCCAAGGAGACGGCCCGGGCCCAGGCGACGGCCGCAGCGTCCTCCGGCGAATACGGTCACCGGGAGATCACGATTCGCTGCAACGGACTCGATACGCCCTGGGGTGCCGACGACCTGGCCGCCGCCGCAACCTCGGGGGCCGATGCCGTGGTCATCCCCAAGGTCGACTCGGTGGCGTACCTCGATCGCATCTCCGCCGGGCTCGACGCCGGTGGTGCTCCCGAGACAATGGCCATCTGGGCCATGGTCGAGACGCCGACGGCAATCTTCGACGTTCGGGCTCTTGCCGCCCACCCCCGCGTGGCGGTTCTGGTCATGGGCACCAACGACCTGGTCAAGGAGCTGCGAGCGGTGCCCGGTGACGGACGGTCGACGCTCACCCCCCATCTGGCCATGGCGGTGCTGGCCGCCCGGGAGGCCGGCAAGGCGATTCTCGACGGCGTCTACAACAACGTCCAGGATTCCGACGGCTTCCGGGTCGAGGCCGTGCAGGGTTTCGAGATGGGCTTCGACGGCAAGACCCTCGTCCACCCGTCCCAGGTTGAGCCGACCAACGAGATCTGGGCCCCCTCGGAGGAGGAGATCGAGCATGCCAACCGTGTCATCGACGCCTTCGCCGCGGCCGAAGCCGAAGGCAAAGGAGTGGTCACCGTCGACGGCCGCATGGTCGAGAACCTCCACCGCGACAACGCCCGGCGCGTCCTGGCCACGGCGGAGGCCATCGCCTCCCTCGAACGTTGACCACCAGACGACCCCATCCGCCCGAACTTTGAGCCACTGACGACCCGTTCAGCCCGAACTTTGGGCCCTCCACGACCCGCCTAGGGGTCGCAGACGTCACAAAGTTCGGCTGGGGGTCAGCCTCGGGGGACCTCGATCCAGGGGATGTCCTTGTCCATCCGGGGTTCGCCGGGAAGGCCGAGGACCTGCTCACCGAGGATGTTCTTCATGATCTCGGTCGTGCCACCCTCGATCGTGTTGGCCCTGGCCCGCAGGAAGTTGTGGCCGACCCCGCCCCTCACTCCGCCGACGTCGATGGTGCCGGGCCGGCGGAACGTGTAATCGTAGCCGACCTGGCCGGCCATGCCCTGCAGGTCGACACAGGCCTCGTAGATGTCCTGGTTCAGGATGGCGTCGACGGCCTTGCCGACCGAGCCCTCAGGGCCCGGGTTGCCGGCCCGCGCCAATTGTGACGCCCGGCGGTTCGTGAGGCGCAGAACCTCGGCCCTGGTCCAGAGTCTCATGACCCGGTCCCGCTCGGCCGCGCTGTGCTCCTGGGCCGCCTTGCCGTAGAGGTCGACCAGCACCGAGATCGGCCCACTCCCCCGTTGCGGGGCCCGGCCGCCGCCACCACCGCCGCCGATGGCGGTGCGTTCGTTCATGAGCGTGGTGAGCGCAGCCCGCCAGCCCTCGCCCTCGGCGCCGATGCGGTGGGCGTCGGGAACCCGCACGTCGGTCATGTAGACCTCGTTGAACTCGGCCTCTCCGGTGATCTGGCGGAGGGGGCGAACCTCGACGCCCGGTGCCTTCATGTCGAGGGCGAAGTAGGTCATGCCCTTGTGTTTGGGCACATCGGGATCGCTGCGGGTGACGAGCATGCCCCAGTCCGCGATGTGAGCGAGGGTGTTCCACACCTTCTGACCGTTGACGGTCCACTCGTCGCCGTCACGCACCGCCCGGGTCCCGAGGCCGGCGAAGTCCGAACCGGCCCCCGGTTCGGAGAACAGCTGGCACCACAACTCCTCGCCGGTGAACATGGGTCGCAGGAAACGCTTCTTGACCGCCTCGTCGCCGTGGGTGACGATGGTGGGGCCGGCCAACTGCATGAAGAACTGCGTCATCGCGGCGGGCTGGGCGCCGGCCTGAGCCAGCCGGGTGCTGACCTGCCGCTGGAGCTGCGGGGCAACACCAAGACCACCGTGGCCCTCCGGAAACTGGACCCAGGCCAATCCTGCATCGAACTGGTGGCCCCGGAACTCCTCATAGCTCTCCGAAGTCGGATCGTGCTCCGCCAGCAGCGCCGTCAGCGCGGCGTCGGTCCTTTGCTCTGCCCCGTTGTTCATTACGAAAGTATCGCGCGGACGCCGGACCGGCTTCGAGCCGCGCAGCCAGGTCAGACTCGGGCTCGGCCCATGTTGCCCGTGATTTTCGGCCGCCGGCACCGTCAGCGGGTGACGTCCCTGGCGGGGGCCGAAGTATCCCCTGTCTCGTTCTCGATCACGACGGTCGGTCACCGAAGGCGTAACGGGCGACTGCCGACAGGTCGAATCGATCCGATGGTCGACCGGCCCGATCGAACAGCTCGGTGCGGATCGCCTCCTGAGCCTCGGACGAGCGGGACGTCAGGTATGCGCCGGCAGGGCCGATGCCGAGCAGG
>JAOUGG010000588.1 GCA_029857855.1 Acidimicrobiia bacterium
CAGAGCGGCCTCCTTGCCGAGCAGGTCGGCGACTCGGGCCTCGAGTGCCTTGACCGTGGGGTCGTCGCCCCACACGTCGTCGCCGACCTCGGCGTCGGCCATCGCCGCCCTCATAGCCGGCGAGGGACGGGTCACAGTGTCGGAACGAAGATCAATCACCTCTTCATCCTGGCAGCAGATGATCCCGATTCAGACCACCGGCCGGACTTGACGGCGATCGGATCGAAGCGCAAGCCCCGCTCCATCAGGAGGAATGTGGGACAGCCACTCGATTCCGAGCTGCGGGCGATCGCGCCGGTTAGCAAATGGTTAAGGAAATCTGTCGATTTAGATAGGTGCAGCAACAAGCAGATTCAACCAAATAGCGGACTGGATAAATCACCCAATTGGTTGTAAACAGTGATAGCTACTACTAGAAATGTAGGAGCGGGTGGGATGTTTCCGCCGACATCCCTCCCGCTCTTACAGCCGCCACGTGTGGCTGTTGCCGCCGCTCCTGTGGGTGCAGTCCTTTCCCCCCAATCAACCGGACTGCACCCACAGGAACATTCTCGGCCCGGCGTCTCAGCCGGCCGTGGTGGCCAGGCCTCCCCACCAGACGTAGTCGTCGACGCCGTAGAGGGCCGATCGCAGCGCCCGAGCCCGGTGTTCCACAAAACGGCTGTCGATTTCCGCATAGATAGCCGGAGATCGCTGATTTTCGGCGCCATCCGCCGGGATGTCGATCGCCAGCCGGCTCATGGCCTCGCCGATTGCCAGGGCTTCGGCCACGACCGTCAACGCCAGATCGGCCGGACCCGACGGGAGTGGTGCCGTCTTCGGGTCGGCGGCCCGGATGCCGTCGATCCGCTGCCGGAACCGGTGGAGCAGCTCGGCCAGCTCCGGCTCGGCGGTGGTGTGCCGATCGACGTCGGCGGTGGGACAGCAGCACAACCGCTCGCCATCGGCGTCTCCGGAAAATGTGGTCATGATGCGCCTCCTTTGACAACTTTCGATCGGTCCGTAGCGGAACCGTGAAGGTCATTCTGACGACGCCCTGTGACACTGAAGTCCGGCACTTCGAGTGGTCACGCCCGGTCGATCCCGGTCGGAGTAGATTGCGGTCATGGCAACGGTGCTCGTCTTTCATCATGCGCTCGGTCGAACCGAGGGAATCCTGGAGTTCGCACGGCGCCTCGAGGAGGCCGGTCATCGTGTCATCGTGCCCGACCTGTTCGACGGCTTGCTGTTCGCCTCGGTCGACGAGGGCGTGGCGCACGCCGAGTCGACCGGCTTCGAGGCGATCATCGACCGCGGCGTGGCTGCGGCCGCCGAGGTGACCGGACAGTTCGTCGTCGCCGGGTTCTCACTCGGCGCGATGGCGGCGCAGAAGGTGGCACAGTCCGGAAGTGGTTCGGTGGAGGGCGCCGTGCTGTATCACAGCGCCGTCCCGCCCGAGTTCTTCGGTTCACCCTGGCCGGCCGGTCTGCCCCTCCAGATTCACATCACCCCCGGCGACCCCTGGGCCGAGGAGGACATCGAGGTGGCCCGGGAACTCGTCGGTACGGTCGGCGCCATGGTCTTCGAGTACCCGGGCTCCGGCCATCTCGTGGCCGACCCGACCAGCGACGACCACGACCCGGCGACGGCCGACCTGATGGTCGAGCGAACGCTGACGTTCCTGAGCGCGATTCCACGCCGAACGGATCCGGTCGGCTGATCCGCTCCGCGGATCGTGGTTGGGCCGGCGTATCGGCCAACTGGGCCGAACGTCTCATGTCGGCCCCCAATCCGCCGACTGACTCGGTGTGTTCACCCATCAAACGATCCGCCTGCTGGCCGTGTGGCTCTTCGTGGCGATGTCGACGTCGCCCTTCCAATCGAACAGCGGCACGGAGCCGGTGACAGACGACGATCGCCCGGTTGTCTACCTGACCTTCGACAACGGACCGGGACCCCGGACACCCGAGTTCCTCGACGTGCTCGACCAGTGGGACGCCAAGGCCACCTTCTTCGTGATTGGCGGCAACGCGCGGAACAGCCCGGAGATGTTGGACGAGATCGTCAGCCGCGGCCACGCGCTCGGGAACCACACCTGGACCCACCGCGATCTCACCGAGCTGCGTCCTCTCGAGGCGCTGACCGAACTCCAGGCGACAAACGTCCTCGTGGCCGAAACGGTCGGTCGTACGATGCGCTGCTGGCGACCCCCGTTCGGCGAGACCAGCGATGACCTGATCGAGATGGCCGCCACGATCGGCCTCGGCAACGAGAGTTGGATCCCGTCCGGGCGCTGGGATGTCGACACCTTGGATTGGAAGTTCGGCTACGAGTTCGTGCTGTCGCGGCTGGAGAGCATCGAGCCGGACGACGTCGTGCTCATGCACGGCGGCATGAACCCCGACCCCGAGGGCCTGGCCGCCCTGATGACCTGGCTCGAAGCCAACGGTGACGACTACCGGTTCGAGACCCTCCCCGGTTGCACCCCCGGCACCATCGCCTCCCCGCCACCCGATTCTCTGGCCGCAGCCGATCCGGCGACCCGCTACATCACGACGAACCCGAATCTGTGGTTCGACATCCAACGCGGCTCCGCCTACCTGAGCGCCTTCGGCGCACTGCGCTGAACGCGGGCGCCGACACCACCAGGTCGCTCAGGGCGATTCCACCAGCAGCGTCTCGTAGAGGTTCCGGTTCTCGTCGTCGAAGCAGGCGAACAGAATGTCGGTGTAGCGATGCTCCGGGGTCGACTCCAGCCACTCGATCACTGCGTCCAACGTCACCGCCGCCGCCAATGGTTTCGGAAACCGGTAGACGCCCGTGCTGATGTTGGGAAACGCGATCGAGCGCACACCGTGTTCCATGCCGAGTTGGAGACTGCGCCGGTAGCACGATGCCAGCGTCGCCTTCATCGCCTCGTCGTCACCGGGATTCCAGACCGGTCCGACTGTGTGAATGACCAGCCCGGCCGGCAGCTCACCGGCGTCGGTCACCACGGCATCGCCCGGTCGGCACGGCCCCTGGGCGGCGACGATGGCCCTGCAGGCGGACAGGATGGCCGGGCCACCGGCCCGATGGATGGCGCCGTCGACACCCCCGCCTCCCTGGAGCGAGGAGTTCGCGGCGTTGACGATCGCATCGACGGCGAGCGTCGTGATGTCGTCGGATGTGACCGACAGCCTGGGAACCGAAGTCACCGATGGATTCTAGGTCGCCGGCGAGCCGGGTGGACATCGCGCGTTCGGTCCGCTCAGGCGGCGGCCGGCATCCC
>JAOUGG010000587.1 GCA_029857855.1 Acidimicrobiia bacterium
GCCACCATGATGTGGTTGTCCAGCAGCTGCGCTCCATTCCGCAGATTCTCGAGGTGCATACAATCACCGGACCGGGTGATCTGCTCGTGAAGATCGCCGCCCGGTCCAACGATCACCTGCACGAGGTGCTGCAGGTGATCTCCTCCATCGCCGAGGTCTCACACTCCACGACCCAGCTTGCTTTGGCCAGCCCGGTTCTCAAGTCCGGCGCGGATCTGCTCGCCGACCTCGACTGACGGCTCGGCGAGGCCCCGTATGCTCTTGGCCCCGTATGCTCTTGGCCATGGGGAAGATCACCGGACGTCCCGAGATCGATGCCGCGCTCGCTCGGGATCTGACCATCGACATCACGACGATCGGTCGGCACTCGGGTGATCTCCGTACCGTCGAGATCTGGTTTCTGGCCGTCGACGAGCGGATCTTCATCACCGGCACGCCCGGCCCGCGGGACTGGTACGCCAACCTCCTGGCCGATGATTCCCTGACGTTCCATCTCAAGGAGTCGGTTCGAGCCGAGCTGACCGCCACCGCCCGTCCCGTCGACGACGAGGCAACCCGCCGCCATGTGTTCGAGCATCCCTCCGCTCACTGGTATCGGAGCCAGACCGACATCGATGAGCTGGTGGCGAACGCCCCGATGGTCGAGGTCAAGTTCGACTGAGGCGGGCCCTGGTTCGTCCCAACAATCCGGTCGCCCACCGGACCGTGTGGCCGGTCACGTCGGACCCCACCTCCGACAGGTACTGTTGGACCGCCTTGGTGATGACCTCGCTGTAGGTCGGATACGGGATCACGGTGCCGTACCACCGGTGGAACGCGATGCCGGCCTTCATCGCCAGCGAGAAGGTGGTGATGATCTCACCGGCCCGAGGACCAACGATCGTCGCCCCCAGAACCGTTCCGGTCGGCGGTCGAACGTCGACGACCAGGATTCCACGGTCGACGCCATCGGTGTAACTCCGATCGATGCCGGCGCCGTCGACGGTGATACGGACAACGTCGGCCGGTGGCGACGCCGGCTGATCTCCGATCGAGGCGACCTCCGGATCGGTGAAGGTCACGGTCGGCCGCAGCGGCTCGTCGCCGATCGGTAGGTAGGGCTGAACGATCGACTGGATGATGCGCCGACCCCGGATGGCGGCATCGTGGGTCGTACCGCCCTTGTTCGTCATGTCGCCGACGGCCCAGACCCCCTTGCTCGACGTGCGACCCCGGCCGTCCACGACCACAGCGCCCCGGTCGTCGAGCTCGACACCCGCCTCGACGAGTCCGAGGCCGGACGTGTTGGGGACCCGACCGACGGCAACCAGCACACGGTCGACGCTGTCGACGGGAATGCTCCCGCCGTTGTTCGCCGCCGCCGGGCTCGTCGGTGCCAACTCGAGACGGCCACCGTCGGAGCGGTAGCCGGCCACCCGCACACCGGTCCGGATCACGATGCCGTGCTCGACGAGGGCTCCGGCGACGATGCCCGCTGCCTCAGGCAGCACACCGGGAAGCACCTGGTTCGCGAGCTCAACGACGGTCACCGCCGATCCCAGGCGTCGAAACGCAAGCGCCATCTCGAGACCGATCGCCCCTGCGCCGATGATTGCTAGATGGGTCGGCGGGGTCGACAGCTCGAACAGTTCCTCGTTGGTCAACACCACCCTGTCGCCGTTGCCGTCACCGTCGCCCCCGCCGTCGTCAAACCCGGGAACGTCAAGGCGGCGGGGCGACGACCCGGTGGCCAGCACGACGTTGTCGGCGGCGGCCCGCCAGACCGTGCCGTCGCCGCGGGTGATCGACACGCTGCGATCGGAGTTGAGGGGGCCACTCCCGTACACGAACGTCACACCGTCGGCCCCACCGAACTCCTGGACCTCGTGGTCCCGGAGCGCATCCCGGTGGGCTCGTACGCCGGCCAGGATGGACCTGGGATCGGCACCGGAGCCGGCGGCGAGTGCCGCGGTCTGGTGGAGGAGGGTCTTCGACGGTATGCAGCCGGTGTTGGTGCAGTCGCCGCCCATGTGCTCACGCTCGATCAGCAACGCGTCGCGGCCGAAACGTCCGAGGCCGACGGCCACCGTCAGCCCGCCGCTGCCGGAGCCGATCACGATCGCGTCGAATCGACGACGGCTTGGGATGACATGGGGGCGTACGGCGGTCACGGAACCAGTAAACCGCTCCGCGGTGGCGGTAATTCCCGGTGGGCGATCAGGCTCCGGCCATCATGAGGCCGAGCTGCTCGATCGTGCAGTCCTCCCGATCGATCACGCCGACCACCCGGCCTTCGAACATGACCGCCACCCGATCGGCCAGCGCCAGCACCTCATCGAGGTCCTCGGAGACGACGACGATTGCCGTGCCTTCCGCTCGTTGGGCAACGAGCCGCTGGTGAATGTACTCGGCGGCGCCGATATCAACGCCTCTGGTCGGCTGCGCGGCCAAGAGCACCGACGGCCCACTCGAGAGTTCCCGGGCCATTATCACCTTCTGGATGTTGCCTCCCGAGAGGTTCCTCGTGGTCGTGTCGATCGACGGCGTCTTCACGGCGAATCGCTCGACTAGCCCTGCTGCCCGCTCCCGAAGGACTCCGAGACGTAGGAAGCCGAGCCGGGCGTATTCTGTGCTGTCGTGATCGATCAACATCAAGTTTTCCGACACGGTGAACGATCCGATGGCGCCGTCGCGCATCCGTTCCTCGGGGACGTAGGCCAGGCCGGCCTCCCGACGCTTGCGGGGGCTAAGCGCTTGGATCTCGTCGCCGTCGAGGAGGATGCGACCGGAAACAGCCGGACGTAGTCCGGCGATCGCCTCGGCCAGCTCCCTCTGGCCGTTGCCCGACACGCCGGCGATGCCCAGTATCTCACCCCCGGCGACGTCGAGATCGACGCCGTCGACCGCCGTCCGGCCCCGGTCACCGACGACCGAGAGGCCGGCCAGTGAAAGGCGAACCTTCCCCCGGTCGACCGGCGGTTTGTCCGGTGCCAGCTTGACCATCCGTCCGACCATCATCTCGGCCAGCTGCTCCCGGCTGGTCTCGGCCGGCGTGGTGTCGCCGGTGACCCTTCCATCCCGCAGCACGGTGATCCGGTCGGAGAGCGCCATCACCTCGTGCAGCTTGTGGGAGATGAAGATCAGCCCGCGGCCATCCGCTGCCAGCCGACGAAGCGTGGCGAAGAATTCCTCCACCTCGAGCGGGGTCAATACCGCCGTCGGCTCATCGAGCACCAGCAGCGTCGCGTCGCGGTAGAGCGCCTTCATGATC
>JAOUGG010000589.1 GCA_029857855.1 Acidimicrobiia bacterium
GCGATGGGTGATGGCGTGGCTGAGGGCATGGAGAAATCCGACGAACGTGTCTTGCTGGCCTGCGCCAAGGCACAGGCGGCGTGGGCGGCTCCGCTAGGAGAGTGCCACCGGAGTGGCGGTGGCCGGCATCCCGTCGGGAAGCTCCGACCGATCGTTCGCCAGGGTATCCAGATGATCCTTCAACCGCTGGTAGACCTTACGGCCGACGATTTCGATCAACTCGTCGGCCAGGCTGACGTACACCGGTTGGTCGTCGATGTGGGTGGCCGCCCGGTCCTCGATGCACCACCAGTGGAAGTCTGCACCACCGGGGCCCCAGTCACGCCGTTGCCAGGCTCGGAGGAGCACGGTCTCGTGGCCGTACTCGTCGTTGTGGATGTCGAGATGCAGCGGGACCTGCCAGCAGACGTCCGGCTTCCAGTCCATCGCCCGGGCTCCGGCTCGTTCCGCACCGAGGTGGAGGGCACAGCCGGCGCCGCCGTCGAAACCTTCACGGTTGAGGAAGATGCAGGCATCGTCGATCTTGCGGGTCACCCAGTCGCCGCCCTTCTTCTTTTTCAGCGGCCCGCCCTTGGCCTGCGCCCTGGCCCGGTGCTGCCAGACGTCGGCTCCGAGCCGGTCGGCGAAGGCCAGGACGTTCTGGCGGTCCTTCTTGTCGACCATATGGGCTCCGTGAATGCAACAGCCCAGCGTTGCGGTCGGGTCGGGTTCGGAGTCGATGGAGGGGCAACCCTGCCCGTAGACACACCGGTAGCGGGACCGAAGGAAGGTGGTGTCGAAGAGCCAGGTGGTGTTGCCCTCGACGTCGTTGACGGAATACCAGGAGTGGCCGTCTTCGGGTATGGACACCGACGCAGGTTATCGCAAGATGGGGACCCTGGAGCGCCGGACAACCATGAATTCGTGACAGACTGATCAGCGTTATGGAACATCAGCTCGAAGACCTTCAGCAGCGGCTCGCGGCGATCAGCGAGGAACTCGGTGATCTGTCGATGGCCGTGCTGCGTGAGGCGCTCGACGACGGCGCCGACAAGCGTCCGCCGCTCGACAAGGTGTTGAGCCGGATCCGCCGGTCGGTCGACAAGGCGGCCACCCTGATCGAGCGGGAGGCGCTGCGCCTCGCCCGCTCGGACGACGACTGACCGCAAGGCCTCCATCTGGTTCACATCTTGCACTGCGGGCGTCAGGTGGAATGCGTCCTGTCCGAGCGGCAAATTTCAGCTAGCCCTGGGCTAGAGATAGACTTCCGGACTGATGTCGTGGCGCAGTCCGCGGGCTGACTGATCACCGTCGCCCGAAAGACTCGAAACCCGGCGGGCGAGCGAAACCAGTCGGGCGAAACCGCGATTGTCGAAGCGGAATCCGAGCCGGTGAAGGTCGAGCCGGTCGCCGTCTCGCTGCTCCGCCTTCGTCGCTCCGATCGCCTCGATCGACCCCTCGGCGATGATGTCGGCGAACTCGTCGTTCAGGGTGGCGATGGCGTCGTCATCGAGCTGATGACGCATCCGGATCACGAGCTGATTGCCCACGTAGCGCATCGAGTGGTACGACGAGTAGTAGGAGCAGATGTAGTCGGCCGCGGCAACCGGATCGTGGGTGTGCAGGTACAGGTCGGTGTCGTGGCTCGAGATCATGTTGCGGTCACCGAGCTCGGACTCGACGAACTGCTGCCAGGCCGACCAGTAGGTGGAATCGACGTGGTCGAGCATGACGATCGGCACCGGGTCGCTCTTGCCGGTCTGAACGAGGGTCAGCAGCTCGAACGTCTCGTCGAGTGTGCCGAACCCACCAGGTAGCAATGCGAACGCGTCGGTTTCCTTCATGAACGTGAGTTTCCGGGTGAAGAAGTAGCGGAAGCTCGCCAGCTTGTCGTCGCCGGCGATCGCCCGATTCGCCTCCTGCTCGAACGGGAGCACGATGTTGACACCGAAGGCGTTCTGCCGGCCGGCGCCCTCGATCCCGGCCTGCATGATGCCAGGACCGGCCCCCGTGATGGCCATCCAGTCACGCTCGGCCATGATTCGTCCGAAATCGACCGTCAGCTGGTAGTCGGGGTGATCCGGCTTCGTTCTGGCCGACCCGAAAAGGGTCACCTTGGCCCGATCGTCGTACGGTGAGAAGACCCGCCACGCATGGAGCATCTCGGCCAGTGTCTGACTGGCGATCTTGAGTTCCAGCCGATCGATATCGGCTTCGTCCATGTCGAGCACGGTCACCAGCAACGACCGGACGAGATCGTCGTTGTGATCGTTGCCGACCATCGCGATCAGCTCGGTCAGGTGCTGATCGATGTTCTCGTGGCCGAAGTTCCGTCGCGGTCGGGGTGGGTTCATGATTGGTGCCGTTTGCTGGTCGTGGATGGGACGAACGGGTGTCGGCTTCGTTCGGGGTAGGGGGTAACCGGGACGTACCGCTCGGGGGAAGCCGATGGTAGCGTCGGGCGGTTGGGGCGCGTCGGCGGCCAAGCGGTTCCGCCTCTCCCATCGGATGGTTGCGGCGTGCCGTTGAGGTGCGGGCGGGATGATCTACGGTTGAGGGCCGATGGGACGTCGATCGGTCGGGCCGGGCCCGTATTCACGCTTGGTGCTGGCGGCCGTGGCCGTGGCCGGGGCAACGGCCGTCGCCGCCGTCCTGCTTCGAAACGCCACCTCCGATTCGGTACCGCCCGCTCCGCACAACAGCGCAGGCTCCGACGGGTCGAGCGTCGCCCGGACCACCACGCCGCTCGCCGCCGCCGGCTCCGCATCCGGCCGAACCGCTTCGACAACCGCCGCTGTGGCGGTGTCGGAGCCCTTGGCCTCGCCGTTCGAGCAAGATGAGGTGTACCGATGGCTGTGGGTCGATCCCGGTGCCGTGCGATTCCTCTGGCGAGATGACGCCGACGTGCCCTATGGGCAGATGCAGGCCGCACGAGAGTCCATCGAGAACCGGGGCGAGCAGGTGGTGGCCATCACCAACGGCGGCATCCACCGACCCGGCCTGATACCGTCCGGCCTCTACGTCGAGGACGGCGTCGAGCTGACGCCGCTGAATCGGGCTTCGGGCTCCGGCAATTTCTTCCTAGAACCCAACGGCGTGTTCTGGATCGCCGACGGGCGGGCCTCGGTCGAGATGACCGAGGCCTACGCGGATGCCGACCGAGCGGTGGACGGCGCGGTGCAGAGCGGCCCCATGCTGGTGATCGACTCAGCGATCAACCCGGCATTCTCAGAGTCGTCGACGTCCACCCACCGCCGCAACGCCGA
>JAOUGG010000590.1 GCA_029857855.1 Acidimicrobiia bacterium
CGGGTCCCGGTCTGGCCCACCTGATCGGCGTGGGGCCGCCAGCCGTTGTTGGTGACCGCCCGGGAGCAGCCGACACGGCCACCCAGCAGCCCGGCCAGCTCCTCCAGGATCCCGAATCCTTCGGCCGAGCCGACTCCACGGCCGCCCGACACCACGACCGGCGACGTGGACAGCGTCACCCCCTGGGTCTCGACTGCCCGATCCTTGATCATCGTGATCGTATGGCTGTCGTCGAGCTCCGGTTCGAACTCGGCGGCGGTGCCCGACCCGGCGGTGTCGGCCTCAACCGCACCCACCGCATGGTGGGCGAAGGTCACGAGCTTGCGGTCGGCGGCGAGCGTCGAGTCCTCGAGCAGGGAGCCGCCCCACTGGACCCGGGTCATCGACCACTCGCCGGTATCGGAGGCGTCGATGGTGATGCAGTTGGCCACGAACGGCAAACCGGTGCGGGCGGCCAGCTGCGCCATGACCTCGTTGCCACGGTCGGTGCCGACCGACATGACGGCCTCCGCGTCGACCTCGTCGGCCAGCTGGCGGACCGATTCACCCCAGGCGTCGGGTCCGTAGTCGGTCAGCAGATCGTGGATCACCATATGCACGGTTTCGGCCCCGTAGGCTGCGGCCTCGTCGGTCAGCCCGTCGGCCCCGGCGCCGATGAGCACGGCTTCGAGTTCCACATCCATCTGGTCGGCCAGGTCCCGGCCGGCGGTCAGTGCCTCCCGGGCTCCTTCGACCAGCGTGCCCCGATCGTGTTCGAGGATGACTAAAAGCATGTTCTTTGTCCCATAGTTCAGAATTCCAGCGGGCGATGTTTCGTCTCCGACGAAACTCGGTCAGGTCCGGCCCCGGCGGACCGGCGACATCTCAGAGCACTCCGATCTCTTCGAGCAGGTCGACGACGGCCACGGCGGCGTCTTCAGAGGTGCCGAGGATCACCGTCTCGGTGACCGTTTCGGCCGGCCGGTGCAGCTTGATCATGGTCTGGCCGCCGGCCTCGGCGTCGAGCTCCATCGACACCATCTCCGCTTTCTTGGAGGCGAGCCGGCCCTTCATCGTCGGGTAGCGGGGCAGGTTGATGCCCTCCTTGACACCGAGCACGGCCGGCCGTGGCAGTTGATAAACCTCGAACCCGGCGTCGACCGCCCGGCGAGCGGTGATGGTGTCGTCAGTGATGTCGATGCCCTTGATGCCGTTGACGATCGGACGACCGAGCGCATGCGCCACCCGGACCCCGACCTGGAAGCCGCCCGAGTCGGCCGACTCGTTGCCGAACAGGACGAGGTCGAACTCGCCGCCATCGGCCTCCAGCGACTGCACCGCCTCGGTGATGATGGCGGCGGTCCGCTGGGGATCGAGGGCCGTGCCGTCGGTGGGGACCAGCACGATGTTGTGGCACCCCACCGAGGCGGCATAGCGCAGTTGCTCCTCGGCTTCGGGCGGACCGACAGTCAGCACGGTGACCTCACCGCCCAGCCGCTCGGCGATCTGCACCGCCTCCTCCACCGCACACTCCTCGTGGGGACTGGTGGTGAACCCCAGATGGGCGGTCTCGATCGACTGGCCGTCGACCGTGACGTTGATCCTGGCCCCCGGAGCCGGAACCCTCTTGACGCAGACAAGTATTCGCAATATGACCCTTTCTCGGTGTCCGACACCGTTCTGGGGTTCGGTGGCCCCGGAAATGGGGGGTTGGGAACCCCAGAACGGCGGGCAGGTTCGACCTTCGTCAATCAGCCCTTCAGGCGGGTGTCGTCGGGATCGAAGACCGATCCCTCGATGGCTCCAACCTTGATCGGGAACAGCTCGTTCATGTACATCACGGTGAAGTCGGCCCCGATCTCGGCCATGTCGGCCGGCAGGTAACCCATGAGGAGATGTTTGCCCACCGACGGACCGGGCGACGCCGTGGTCACCCGGGAGACCCGGCCGTGGGAGTCGGTGATCCGTTCGCCCGAGGTCGTGAGGATCGGCTCGTTGCCGCCCTGCATGAACCGGCGACGGCCCTTCGAGTCGGTGTTGTCCTCGACGGTGAAGGTGCACATTGTGGCCTGAGGCCCGCTTTCGCGGGCCTCGAGGTAGGCCGCCTTGCCGATGAAGTCGGCGGCCTTCACCTTGGGGCGGGCCAGCCCGGCCTCGACCGGGTTGTACTCCGACTCGAGCTCGGCGCCCATGAGGCGGTAGCCCTTCTCGACCCGACCCGACGAGCCGTAGACGCCACCGCCCGTGGGGCGGATGCCGTGGCTCTCACCGGCCTCGAACAGCAGGTCCCACAGCTTGGGCCCGTTGTCCCAGTCGGTGTAGATCTCCCAGCCAGTGTCGCCGACGTACGAGATGCGGAACAGCTTGGCCGCCATGCCGCCGATCTCGATGTCGATGACGGAGCCGTAGGGCGAGCCGTCGTGCGAGAGGTCCTGGCTGGTGAGCTGGCCGAGCACGACCGGGGCGTTGGGACCCCACAGCCCGAGGGTGGTGACATCCAGCGTCGAGTTCGTGAACGTGACCGAGCCGTCGTTCGGCATGTGCTTGCGGACCCAGAACTCGTCGCGGCCACCGTCGAACACGCCGGTCACGACCCGGACGTGGTCGTCGCCGAGGCGCATCATGGTGAGGTCGGAGTGGAAGCCGCCGTCGGCATTGAGCCACGGCGTGTACACCGAGGAGCCGACCGGCTTGTCGACCTTGTTGACCGCCAGGGACTCGGCGAAGTCGACCGCACCGGGGCCGGTGAGATCGTAGATCTGGAACGCCGAGAGGTCGACGACGCCGCAGTTCTCCCGCAGGTTCAGGTGCTCGCCGATCGTGATGGGGCTCCACCAGCGGCTGTCCCACTCGGTGTCGCGGCCGCCGATGTCGTAGCGCTCGACCAGGTCGGCATTGGAGTTGTACCACTGGGGCCGCTCCCAGGTTCGGGCCTGGAAGAACTCGGCGTCGAGGTCCTGCTGGCGGCTGAAGTAGGGGCTGGTCACCAGGTTGCGGCGCGACTCCCACTGCTCGGCCGGGTGCACGATGCCGTAGGTCTTGTTGAAGTGCTCGCTGGATCGGGCCCAGATGTGCTCATCGGACCGTTCCTGCTCGTAGAACCGGGCGATGTCGGCGCCGTGGGCGTCGATCACCCGGGGGTAGCCGTGGGTCATCCACTCGGCCACGACCTGGGCCATGCCGGGACCTTCCTTCACCCACACGGCGGCGGCCGACCACAGGTTCTCGACGTCGGGGATCTCACCGAGACAGGGCA
>JAOUGG010000591.1 GCA_029857855.1 Acidimicrobiia bacterium
GATGTACCCACACCTCGCGCATACGAGGGAGTAGTTTGGGAGGCCGGTAGCCCGACTCCACGAGGTCACCGAACTCGTCGGCGCGTTCGTCGGCACCGTGATTGTCTGCGGCGGTAGCAATCATCGGACGTCACTGTAGCGCTCGGCACCACCCGGTATGTGGTGACCGGGCGCAACCACCCAGGCAGGCGTCGGAGCGGAACCGCCTGTTAGCCTGACCCGGAGTGCGTCCCAACTACAAAACCGCGGTCCTCATCGTCTATGTGGTCGGGGTGTTCATCCAGATTCTCGACGCGACGGCGGTCAACGTGGCGCTGCCGGCCATTGGTCAGGATTTCGGGGTGCCCGCCAACGAGGTCGAGTGGGTGGTGCTCGGCTATCTGCTCAGCCTGGCCATCGGCATTCCGGCCGCGCCGTGGATCGCCGATCGCATCGGTTCGAAGCGGGCCTTCATCATCGCCATCACCGGTTTCGTCGTCGCATCGATCCTGTGCGGGCTGGCTCCTTCGCTCCACTGGCTGGTGGCCGCCCGCGTCGTACAGGGCTTGCCGTCCGGGCTGATCCTGCCGATCGGTGCCGCCATCCTCTACCGGGCCTTCCCCCAGAGCGAACGGGCCCGAGCGGCCTCCGCAGTGATCGGTGTGTCCGTCGTCGCCCCGTCGATCGGCCCGATCCTGGGCGGGATCCTGGTCGACAATCTAAGCTGGCACTGGATCTTCTTCATCAACCTCCCGATCGGCATTCTCGCCGTGACCCTGGCGTGGGTCTGGTTGCGGGTGGAGGAGTCGGAGCCCGCCGGCGACTTCGACTCCGCCGGATTCGTGCTGGCCGCTCTCGGCCTGGCCGGGGCCCTCTACGCGCTCTCGTCCGGGCCACGGGCAGGGTGGACATCGATCATCACGGTCACCAGCGCCGTCGTCGGCGTGCTGGCGCTGATCGCTCTCGTCCGGTTCGAACTGTCGAAGTCGTCGCCACTCGTCGACCTCCGCCTCCTGGCCGATCATCACTTCCGGGTCATCAACCTGTATGCGCTGTCGACCTATGCGGCCTTCATCAGCCTGATCTATGTGTTGCCGATCTACCTGCAGGGTCACCGGGGCCTCTCGGCCACCGCCGCCGGAACGACCCAGGCACCGCAGGCGTTCGCCATCTTCCTGGTGTCGAACCTGGTCGCCCGCCGCGCGTTCCACCGATTCGGACCACGCCTGCTGCTGCGGATCGGTGCGGTGGCCGCAGCGCTCGTGTCGGGTGCGTTCGCCTTCGTCGGGGACGACACCAGCCTCTGGCTCCTCCGAGCGGGCACCTTCGGCCGCGGCCTGGCGATGGGGTTCCTCTTCGTCAGCCTGCAGACGGTGGCCTACGCCACCACCTCGCACGCCGACACCGGACGGGCCGTGTCGATCTTCACGACCCAACGACAGATCGCGGTGGCGACCGGTACCGCGGTTGCGGCGACCGCCTTGACCGCGAGCCTCAACGCCGACCTCGGCCTGACCGCGTTCCGGATCGCCTTCGGAATCGGTGCGCTGCTGTTCCTCCCGGCGTTCCTCATCTCGTTCGCGGTGAGGGAATCGGAGGTTGCGGCCACCAGAGCCGCCCCGTCGAACGGTGCGCTCCAGCCCCCGAAAACCGGTTCCGCGGCGCACCCAACGGAGGGCTGAGAGAACTACAGCTGGTCGAACAGCGTCGGCGGTACCGCCGGGCACTCCTCGGCCAGCAACATCCGCCGCTTCGTCTCGACCCCACCGTTGGCCGAGAACCCCACGAGCTGTCCGTTGGCCCCGACCACCCGATGGCAGGGGATGATGACGGGGATCGGGTTCGCCCCCATCGCCCGCCCGACGGCCTGAGCGCCACCCGGTTCGCCGACCCGGCGGGCCACCTCCCCGTAGGTCAACGTCTCACCCCGACCGATCATGCGCACAACCGAGTAGACCTGCTGGTTGAAATCGCTGCTGTTGGTGACGTCGACCGGAACCGGGTCGAGGTCGACGTCCTCCCCCGACAGCAGCGCCTGAATCCGGGCGATGGCGTCACGCCCGACGGCGAACCGGCCACCGTCGTCATCATCGGCCCCGGCAATGGCCCCGGCAATGGTGTACTCCACCGAGTCGGTCAGGTCGATCTCGGTGGCGTCTTTCATCCGGCGACCGAACCGGCCACGGGTGGCTTCCGCTGTCGACTCGGGCAGCTGCACGGCGACGATCGCCCGCTCGGTGTAGCCGATTCCGGCGACGCCGAGCGCCGTGTCGAAATACGACACGAAGACCTCGTCGGTCTCCCGCTCACGTCGACGCTTGCCCATCACCCCATTCTGCCCGACCGGCGGGATCCTGCACAGCCCTTCGTTGGGCCCGGGCCTCGGCCAGATGCGAGCGCATCTGGATCATCATCAAACCGCCAACGATCGAGATGACCGCCCCGGTCGCCGCTGCGGCCGCGAAGCCGGCCTGCACGGCATCGGGAACACGGGAGCCCAGTTCCCCCGAGGTGTCACCGGCCAGCACCGCCCGGACGGCCTCAACGTCGCCGATCTGCCGCTCGATGACGAGCAGCATGACCGCCCCGCCCATGGCCGCCCCGGCGGCGATCCCCTGGCTGCGGGCGAACTGGTAGACCGAGGTCACCCGTCCGATCGAGGCCGACGCCGTGACCGCACGCAACAGGGTCAAGCCGGCGTTGGTGGAGAACCCGATGCCCAGGCCGGAGAGGCAGAGCAGGGCGAAGATGACGACGAGCGAGACGTCGGCCTGCGCCACGGCGGCCAGGCCGACCAGACCGGGCACGGTGAAGGCGAAGCCGAGCACGGCGACCGCCGACTCCGACCACCGGTCGAGCAGACGGCTGCTGATGTTGGCGCCCGCCGTCCAGCCGATACTGAAGAACAGCACCGACCATGCGGTGACACCGGTGGAACCCTCCCGACCGGCCCGGATGTACAACGGCGTGTATGACGACACGGCGATCCCGCCGGCCAGGAGCAGACCGGTGCCGACGGCCAGACCCAGGTAGGGCTGGGTGAAGAGGTGCTCGAGCCGCACGATCGGTTGGGGGTGCCGGCGGGCATGACGGAGATAGAGCACCCCCAGCACGGCGCTGACCGCCAGCCAGACCAGCGTCCAGGGTCCGATGGCGTCGAGCGCCACGAGCAGGGTGGTGGTCAGACCGGCGACGAGGATGGAGCCCCGAACGTCGAGACGAACCGACGCCTCCTCGACCGGCCCG
>JAOUGG010000592.1 GCA_029857855.1 Acidimicrobiia bacterium
ACAGGTGACGGCGTTGAGGACCCCGATCGCGGCGTCGCGGGTCAGCACGCACACAGGCCGACGCCCGGCGGGCGGTCCGAGGTCGGCCCAGTAGATGTCGTTGCGGGCTACCACGTCGGGGCGGTTTCGGCAGCGAGCCTGCGCGCCGATTGGACGAGCGCAGGATCGGCCGGCTGGCGGCGATAGGCCTCTCGGAGCTCCTTGTCGGCCGCCGCCAACGCTTCGGCGTCGAGGATCGCCTGGGCACCACGGCGGAGCAGTTCGGAGCGGTTGGTGCCGAGTTCGGCGGCCAGCGCATCGAGTTGCTCGACGAGGTTGTCGTCGAGTTGAACGAGTACTTCACGTCGAGCCATGACCATATGCTATCTCATATGGTAGGTGCTCGGAAACGTCCTGAGCATGGTGACCGAGACCCGTCAAGTCGCCATCCTGACCGACGGCCTGCTGACCTTCGATTTCCGTGATTTGCGGCCGTCGATCCCGAACGCCTCCACGAGTTGTGGAAGCGAGGCACTGCTGGCCCAGCTCAACGGCACGGCCTTCCAGTTCGCCGAGGTCGAACGAACACGGTACCTCCTCGACGGCAGCTGCCAGGATTTCGCCAACTGGCTGCAACGGACGTGTTTCGACACGGATCGATCCGGCCGGCAGCTCCACGTCACGACCAACGAGCAGGCTTCGGGCGCCGGCTGCACCCCGGCCACCACCGACACCCTGCCGCCCGGCCGCTGGTTCGGCTACATCACCGACGCACAACCGGAGGAGCTGACGTTCGATCTGGCCTGCTGGTTCGAGGGAGCCGCCGCCGCGACGGCCGCCGCTAAGGACGGCGAGGAGAGCCCGCCGCCCAACGACTACTACATCCGCAACCAGAGCGACCGGCTCCGGGTCCAGGTGGTCCAGAGCAACGCCGAAGCTGTTTAGCTACCGGATCCGGGTGACCCGGCAACCACCACAACCGTGGATTACGAATTCTGGGTGGCCGAGCGACTTGCACGCCCGTTCAGCCGGGAGTCTGGATCACGACCACCGACGAAGCCATGTGGTCGCGATCGAGGAGCAGTACGTGCCTTGATGACGGCTGCCTGGTCAGCCTGTCGGAGCCGTGAGACGACGACTCGGGCTCCCGGGAGACCCGTTCCGACGCGAGATCGGAATTCGGGGAGAGCCTACATCTCGTTGATCGAATCGAGGATGTTGAGGCGCGATGCCCGGCGGGCGGGGAACGACGCGGCCACCAGTCCGGCGACGGCGGCGATCACCACATAGATTGCGAGCGACAAATACGGGATCGTGAGGCGATCGATCATCTCGCCCGGTATCGCCAAAACGGCGAACCAGCCGAAGATGATGCCTACCGCTACGCCGAGAAGGGCACCGAAGACCGAAACGACGCCGGCCTCTAGGCGGACGAGACTTCGGGTCTGCCTTCGGGTCATGCCGATCGCCCGCATCAGACCGATTTCACGCGTCCGTTCGAGCACCGACAGCGCCATGGTGTTGGTGATCCCGAGCAGGGCGATCACGATGGCCAGGCCGAGAAACACGTTGATGATGATCAAGAGCGTGTCGAGTTGACCCTCGACCCGCTCCTGGAACTCGGCGTTGGTCTCGAACTCGAGTTGCGGGAAGGCGGCGGCGAGGGGTTGCAGCGCCTCCCCTGCCTCCTCCAATGTCACACCGTCGGCCAGCTTGATCGACAGTGTTGCGTCGTTCTGGTCGGTGAAGTACGACTCCCAGGCCGAAAGGTCGATCATGTAGTCGCCGACGAGGAATGAGTTCTCGTAGATTCCGCTCACCGTCATGGTCACCGAGCCGCCGGCGGCGAAGTCGACGGGGACCGAGTCGCCAACGGCGACACCGAGTTCCTCGGCGACGTCGGACTGAAGGAGCAGGTCGGTGGCATCGGGCGACGCGGTCGGATCACCACTGACCAACCCGACGTCGAGGAGCTCATCGAGTAGTTCGATCTCGGCGGCGGTGACCCCGTGCTGTTCACCACCGATCCTTGCGTTGCCGTATCGCACCGAGTAGACCGATTCGACCTCGGGAAGCGCCGCAACCTGCTCGCCCACCCGGCCGCTGAACGAGCTTTGATTGGAGGCCGTGACGAAGTAGTCCGAAACCACCGTCGATTCCATCTCGGCCCGGAACGACGACTTGAGTGACGTGGCCACCACGCTGGCCATGGCGATGAGGGCGAGTCCGATCATCAGTCCGGCCGCAGTCGACGCGGTCCGTTTGTTGTTCTTCGCCGCGTTCTTCCTGGCCATGTGCCCGGTGATCTTGTTGCCGGGCAGATGCTCCAACGGGAGACCGAGAAATGACGCCGACGGGCTGGAGAACAGCGGCGAGAACATCGAGACCGCAACGAACGCACAGACTGCGCCGAGGCCCAGAACACTGAACAGCAACGCGGTGTTGTCGCTGCCTCCGAACAGCCCGTAGGCAATGCCGGCCGCACCGATCACGGCCAACACGATGGCGATGATCGTGCGCTTCGTCCCCTCGCCGGATCCGAATCGGAAACCGGCCCGCATGCCGGCCATCGGTGAGATCGAGGCCGCTCGTCGAGCGGGTGACAACGAGGCCACGAGCGTCACCCCGATGCCGACGACAAGGGCGAGAATGATCGTTCTGGCGTTGATGATGATGTCGATCGTCGGGAGGCTCAAACCCATCAGGTCCATGATCCATCGCAACCCGAGGGCAAGCCCGACACCACCGGCCAGACCGACGATCGAGGCAACGAGACCGATCACGAGCGCTTCGAAGAGCGCACCGAAGCGAATCTGGCGGGAGCTTGCGCCGAGCGCTCGCAGGAGTGAGAGCTGACGCACCCGCTGGCCGAGCAGGATGTTGAACGTGTTCCCGATGATGAAGGTGCTCACGAACACCGCAACCAGAGCGAACGCAAGCAGCACGTTGCCAAAGATGCTGATGATACCGCTCAACTCGTCCTCCAGTTCCGACACGAGTGCTTCCTGGGCGACGGCTTCCACTCCGGACGGCAGCGCTGCGTCAATACGACTGGCCAGAACCTCGGCGCCGACACCCGGCTCCCCGGCCACGTCGATGTAGCGGACCAGTCCCTCGCTCTCGTCGAGACGCTGGAGCTCGGCGAGTTGGAACGAGGCCATTCCGAAGTCGCCGAGGGTTCCCTCCTCGCCGAACCGGTTGATACCGACAAGCTCGAACGGCTCGGGTCCCCTGCTGCCGACC
>JAOUGG010000593.1 GCA_029857855.1 Acidimicrobiia bacterium
AGAGCTTCGGGGTCATTCAACCAGGAAATCTCCCCGCAACAGGTGCCGAGCCGGTAGATTGGATCTTCCTGCGGACGTAGTTCAACGGCTAGAACCTCAGCCTTCCAAGCTGATGATGTGGGTTCGATTCCCATCGTCCGCTCGCAGCTCCCACCAGGATCCGGTCGAGTGACCGACGTGTCCTGAGGATTTCCGGGCACAGCGGTGGTGATGTCGATACCGGACCGCCCGGTCGTGAGATGATTGGCAGGTGAGCAGCCCACCTGAGGGATACCGATCCGTGACGGCGCGGATCGCTGTGGCTGATGTCGCCGGGCAGGTCGAGTTTCTACGAAGTGTCTTCGGCGGAGTCGGCGAGGTACACGACGGTCGCCCGGCCGAAATCGTGATCGGTGACTCAATGGTCATGGTGGGACCGACTATCGAGCGGGAGCCGTTCCCGGCGTTCGTGCGCGACCCTTACGGCAATCTCTACCAGATCGCTCACCGCATCACCTGAGCCGAGCACTTGCGCTCGACGGTAATGCCGTTCCCCGGTCGGTCAGATGTCGCGTTCCGTCGACATCGAGTCTGTCGGTGGGATCGGACGCCGCGGCTCTCGGACACCAGCCTCCCGGGGTGGTGTCGGCGGCTCCCAGGGCTCGACGTCCCAGCCCCCGCGAGACCACATCCGTTCGTAGGCCCACCGGTCGACGAACGGAAGGTGATACCAGATCCGGACAGCTCTTGACATTCGGTCCAGCCGGGGCACCGCACCGCCCGGTGGAGTCCAGGACCAGGCCGCCCTTTCGCCAAGAGGGCAGATCCATCCGTCAGGTGACGAAACTCGGTCAGCCCGGACGAGGAACCCATCGGTCTCGAACCCGGAGGGAGGAGCGATACCACGGTCGCCGAAGTGCATGGGTGCACTGTAGGCCGGGATCGATCCGCGGTGCCGAGGGATCGCACCCGTCGGGGGGCGCCGCACGCTAGTCTTCAGTCGATCGTGTTCGTCACTCTGACAGTCCTGGTCGCCAGCGTGGCCGTCCTCGCCTGGGCCTCCGACCAGTTCGTGCTCGGCGCGGCACGAGTTGCACTGTTGCGGAACGTGCCGACGCTGGTCGTCGGCGTCGTCATCGTCGGCTTCGGGACGAGCGCACCGGAGATGCTCGTATCCACCCTGGCCGTTGTCGACGACGAGACGGCCGTCGCCATCGGCAACGTTGTCGGCTCGAACCTGGCGAATCTCTCATTGCTGCTCGGCCTCGGCGCCATCCTCGTACCGCTCACCGTCGAATCGGGTGCGGTCCGCCGGGAAGCGCCCATGGTCGTCGGGGCGACCGCTCTGTTCGGCCTCGCCGTTCAGGGCGGCATCAGCCGCTGGGAGGGGTTCGCGCTGTTGGCGGCCATGGCGGCGAGTGTCGTCGTGGTGATTCGCCGTCCCAGCTCGTCGTCCCAGCCCGACGACCAGATCGATCAGATCGGCCTCGACGTCGCCGAACTGGCCGAGGCATCCGAACACGAGCTCCCCCGCGAAGTCCTCCGCACCGTCATCGGGCTCATCGGAACCGTCGCCTCGGCACAGCTCCTGCTGTGGGCCGCGCTACGACTCGCAGCGGAAACCGGACTCTCCAACGGGTTCGTCGGGGTCACGCTCGTCGCGATCGGCACCTCGCTGCCCGAACTGGTCACGGTCATACAATCAGCGCGACGGGGCGAAACCGACCTGATCGTCGGCAACCTCCTCGGCTCGAACCTGTTCAATGCACTGGCCGTCGGCGGACTGATCGGTGTGATCGGCGGCCCCACGGTCGACGATCGATCGCTGACCGTCGTGGCGACCGGAGCAGCCTTTGGCGTCGCCTCGATCGCGCTCGTCACCATGATCACCGGCCACACGGTGAACCGGCTCGAAGGAATCGGCCTGATCGCCCTCTACGCGGCCACGATTCCCCTGCTGGCCTGAGTCAGCCGGCCTCCGCCTTGACCGCTTCCTCGAGCGCGTCGACGTGGCCCTGCACGGAGCGGGCCATGTCCCAGAGATCCGGCACCAACTCCCGATCGGCCACGAAGCCGAAGTCGAGCATGCCGTTGTTCGACTGAACGGTCACGTTGAGACCGACGCCGTCGACGATGGCAGACACGGGGAAGTTGCCGACCACCTTGGCACCCGCGAAGTAGAAGGGGAAGCTCGGCCCGGGCACATTGGAGACGACGACGTTGAACGGCAGCGTCACCCGGTCGGCCAGTTTCGTCGACGCGATCAGCCGGGCGGCCAGCGCCGTGACGGCGGGCGGCGCCACCTGGGTGAGGTCGGTGAGTATGTCGGCCGGCAGCGCCTGGTGCTGGCTCTTGGCCAGCTGCATGCCTTCGTTGACCAACCGCAGGCGCTCGACCAGGGAATCGACGTGGGTGGCCAGCGTCGCCACGGTCATCGACACGTAGTTCCCGACGGCGTTCTCCTGCCCCGGTTTGCGGACCGACAGCGGGACCATGGCCGTCAGCGATCGGTCCGGCGTGGCGTCGTGTTCGTCGAGCCAACCCCGCAGCACGCTCCCGACCGCGGCGAGCACCACGTCGTTGACCGTCACGCCGGCCGCATTCTTGATGGCCTTGACCTGGTCGAGCGGCACCGAGGTGAACGCCCATCGGCGGTGCGGACCGATGGTGGCATTGAACGGCGTTCGAGGGGCCGTGAGCCCGACGGCGGCCGGATCGGCGGAAGCCGACGCCCCTCCCCCATCACCGGGCAACGCCTGGGCCAACAGCGGACCGAAAACCGGCAGCGAGCGGCCGAGCATGATCCCGGCCCGAGCCATCCGCACCGGTGACAGCGCCAGCGCGGCCAACGCCCGGATCAACACATCATCGGGCGACCCGCCCGCCGTGGGCACATACGGTTCGGGGTTCTCCGGAACCGGTGCCGTCGGGTCGACATCGACGAGCGTCGTCAGCAGCTCCTGCCCCGACATGCCGTCGATCGCGGCGTGGTGGATCTTGGTCAGCATGGCCACCCGACCGTCGTCGAGGCCCTCGATGAAGTAGCTCTCCCACAACGGCCGGGACCGGTCCATCGGCCGTCCGTGGATACGGGCCACGAACTCCGAGAAGTTCTCCGGACCAGCCCCGCCGGGAACCGCGCCGTGACGGAGGTGGTAGTCGAGGTCGAAGTCGGGGTCGTCGATCCAATACGGCCGATCCAAGCCGAACGGCACCTCGACCAGCTTCTGCGTGAACGGA
>JAOUGG010000594.1 GCA_029857855.1 Acidimicrobiia bacterium
CTTTGGATTCCATGTAGCGGTGGGCTTCGGCGATGTCGTCCAGCCGGTACCGGGAGTCGATGACCGGCGCCAGTGCGCCCTGGTCGAACAGCGGAAGAAGCTCGGCCCTGGCACGTTGGGTCAAGGCGATCTTCTCCTCGATCGGCCGGGCCCGCAGCACCGTACCGATGATCGAAGCCCGCTTCGGCAACAGCATGCCGAGCGGCAACTCGACGGTCTGACGGCCCATCACACCGACCTGGATCAGCCGTCCCCCGACGCGCAGCGACTTGATGTTGTCGATCGTGTACTCGCCGCCGACGACGTCGAGTACGACGTCGACGCCGTGGCCTCCGGTTGCCTCGGATACGACGTCGGCGAACGATTCGGTGCGGTAGTCGATAACCCGATCGGCGCCCAGTGCGAGGCAGCGATCATGCTTGGCGGCCGAAGCGGTCACCGCGATGCGGGCGCCGATGGCCTTGGCGATCTGGATGGCCGCGGTGCCGACACCCGAGGCCCCGGCGTGAACCAGAGCCCAACGGCCCGACGTCAGTCCGCCCTGCACCACGAGGGCGTCGAAGGCGGTCAGGAAGACCTCGGGGATGGCGGCCGCGTCGGCAACCGGGATCGACGACGGCACCGGGAGCGTCTGCCGTTCGTGAACGACCAGGCGTTCGGCGTAGGCGCCACCGCCGACGATGCCCATCACCTCGTCACCTTCGGACCAGGCCGTCACCCCGCTGCCGACAGCGGCGACCCGACCGGAGAACTCCATACCGGGAATCTCATGGGTCATGGCCGGGCCGGGGTACATGCCCCGCCGCTGAAGCAGATCGGCCCGGTTCAGGGCCGTGGTCACGACGTCGACCAGGATCTCCTCTGGGCCGGGCCGGGGATCGGGCACCTCCTGCACGGACAGGACATCGGGCTCACCGTAGGAGTTCAGGACCGCTGCTCGCATCGCCTCACCGTATCGTGCCGGCCAGCGGGGCCGGTGCCCAGATCCGGCGCACCGGTGCCTACTCCAGGTGGCGAACCTCGTCGAGCGGGTCGGACGACACCCGGGCCAGGACGATCTCGATGTCGACCGGGATCACACCGTCGGGCCCGATCAGGATCGGGTCGAGGACCAGCCGCTCCACACCGCCATACGACGTTCCCACGTCGGCCACCGCGGCGGCCAGCTGCCGAAGCTCCTCGCCGGCCTCGTCGGTCAACCGTTCCGGATCGATGCGCCCCCGGTGGGCGGCCAGC
Source organism: Acidimicrobiia bacterium (assembly GCA_029857855.1). Taxonomy (GTDB): domain Bacteria; phylum Actinomycetota; class Acidimicrobiia; order Acidimicrobiales; family SZUA-35; genus JAHELU01. Next base: position 1,237 of record JAOUGG010000594.1, read on the forward strand.
AGATCGTCGAGTCGCTCGTCGGTGGTGGGGAGAAACGTGCGATCGAGCGGCTCGACCGTGTCGTAGCCGGATCCACCGAATCCGATCGAGAGGCTCGGCCCGAGGGCGGGATCGCGGGACAGGACGAGGCGGGCCATCACCGAGTGCGACACCATCTTCTGCACGACCGCCCGGTCGATGTCGGAGCCCCACACGGCGGCCATACGGTCGTAGGCCGCCTCGAGCTCGACGCCGTCGTGGAGGTCGATCGCCGTGCCGCCGGTGACCCCGACGGCGTTCGACAGACCGTCGATCTTGAGCACAACCGGATAGCCGATCACCTCGGCGGCCCCCCGCAACCCGTCGAGGTCACGGCCCGGGGCGAACGGGGCCATGGGAAGACCGAGTTCGGCGAGCAGTGTCGGCAACTCGTCGCTGGCCAGACCGAGCCGACGCGAATCGGCCGGTCCAAGCACGCTGTCGACAAGATCCGACCGGTCGGCCGCCACGGCCTCGACGCCCGACGACCGCCACCGACCGTAGGCGGCACTCCGGGCCAGCGTCCGGGCGGCCTCCTCGGGAAAGGTGAAGAACGGCAGGCGTTCGATGTCGACGCCGCTGCGGTCGTACAGGCCGACGACCATGAACGGCTTGTCGACCGAACGGTTCACCCGGTCGGCCAGGCGTTCCAGTTCGACGAGCGGAATGTCGTCGGTCGGGACCAGGGCCAAAATCACGGCGTCGACCTGTTCGTCGACGCCCGTGGCCACGATCATCCGCTCGTAGTCGCCGACGGTCCCGGCCCGGCTCACGGCCACAGTGAGCCCGAACACCTCGGAAACCTGATCGAGGTCGTCGATGAGAATCGACTCGCCGAGCACGCTGCGCACCGCACTGGTCGGCACGACGGGAGTGAGGTCGAAGCGTCGGCAGGCGGCCTCCGTGAGACGAGCGAGGGAGGCGCTGTTCGACACGATCGCCACCCGGGAACCGAGTGCAACCGGCTGGGAACTCATCAGGGCCGCCTGGTCCGCCAGCTCCGAAACGGCATCGACGAGGATCACACCCGACTCGGCCAGGAGTTGGGCGCTCGGGGTGTCGGCCGGCCGGACCGCGACCACCGGCTTGGACATGGACGTCAGCCGGGCGGCGTCGGCCACGGAGCGGGCACCCACCCGTTCCGTGCTGAGCCGTTCGCTGTAGACGACGATGACCCTGGTGGGCTCGTGCAGCGCCCAGGAGCCGATCAGATCGCCGATGGCCACATCGGCCTGGTTGCCGACGCCGACCACCTGCGAGACGCCGATGCCGGCGAGACGGAACTGATCAACCACCGCGGCGGCCAGCACACCGGAATCGGAGGCCAACGCCACAGCACCCGGTTCGAGCGCCACCGGAACCGCCATGAGGTTGAGATTGACCGACGGTTCCGTGTTGGCGATGCCGAAGGCGTTGGGGCCGATCATCCGCATCCCGTGTTTCCGTACGGTGGCCACCAGCTCCCGTTCCCGTTCGGCACCGACCGCACCGCTGTCGGCGAATTCCGACGCGACGACCAGAACGCCGTGGACGCCGGCTTCGCCACACTGGTCCACGACCGAGATGACCTGGCCAGCCGGCACGGCGATCAGCGCCAGGTCGATCGCCGGCGAACCCGCCGCGGCCGCCTCGGCGACGGTGCGGTGTGTGGTCCGTCCGAGCACCTTCCGGGTGTTGGGGTTGACCGCCAGCACGGTGCCTTGGAAGGCAGGTCCAACTCCCAGACCGAGCAGGTTGCCGAACAGCTGATGGCCGATCGAACCGGGTCGATGACCGGCCCCGATGACGACGACCGACGACGGCTCGAGCAGCGGGGCGATCGATCGGCTGACCGCCCGGCGGAGCCGGTCATCGATGAGGGCTCGACCGGCACTGGTCAGTGTGAGATCGATGACCACCTCGATGAGACCATCGGCGAAGCGGGTCTTGGTGGTGAAGCCGGCAGCCCGGAAGACGCTCAAC
>JAOUGG010000595.1 GCA_029857855.1 Acidimicrobiia bacterium
CGGGGCCTCGACAAGGGGGTCGGTGGCCGCAACAACGATCGGCGCCGGATCCTGGCCGAGGTGGCCGTCGAGCGGGGCATTCTCACCGAGTCGGATCTCGTCGCCCTGTCCGAGCACGAGGCCGACACGGCGTAGCGTCGGCGAGGAGGGCCCGATACTGCGAAGGGGAGCGGACCGTGGCCCACTCCCCTTCAGCATCGCCCGTCGTGAAACCCGCCCGACACAGAGGGTGCCGCTCTCACGAGAGGAGCGATCAGCGGACGGCGCTCGTTTGCTCCTGCTGATCGGCCTGGGCCCGGGCCAGCGTGCCGGCCTGGATGAGGGCTTCCCGGGCGGCCTGCATGGCGCTCTTGTGCTGGGGCCAGGTGGTGCCCCGGAAGTTGTTGGCGTCGGGGCCGACCCAGATCGCCTCCGACGCCGCGACCTCGGAGTCGATGGTGCCGATGAGGCTTTCCAGCTCACCGGCCCAGTTGATGTCGAACTTGGATCCGAGGCCTCGCAGCTGCTCGATGTCTGCACCGAAAAGTGCCATGGTTATTTCCTCCTGATTAGGTTTTGTCTCTTGCCCGGAGGATTGGATGATCCCCGCCGAGCCCCGTTGTCATTTCGGATTTACGAACCGTTCTGGTTTGTGCTGCTCACCCTAAGCGGGGTGGCGAAATCCGACAATGGGGATCGATCCCGACGGATCCCCCGGCCCTGTCGGCGCCGGCCGATGAGGTCCGGGGCCGACGGGCCAATACTCTGAGCGGTGATGAGCGGCGATGGCGAACAGGGAGCGCAACCGGGCGACGGCCTCGGCGTCCCCGGATTGGCTGATCTTCGCCATTTTGCCGTCGGTAGCTCCGGCATCGTCTACCGGGCCCAGGACGTCCGCCACGGCCGCACCGTGGCGGTCAAGGTGCTCAACCGGGGGCGGGTCGACACCGAGACCGAGTTGGCCCTGGAGCGTGAGCTGGCGGCGATGGGTCGTCTGTCGACCCACCCGAACATCATCGATCTGTACGGCAGCGGCACGACGGTCGACCGTCATCCCTACATCGTGATGCCCTACTACGAGCGTGGCAATTACGCCGATCTGGTCGACGAGTCCGGTCCATTGCCGTGGTCGGATGTGCTCGATTTCGGTGTAAAGATCGCCGGTGCGCTGCACACGGCACACGTAAGAGGGTTCGTTCACCGCGACGTCAAACCGGCAAATATCTTCCGCGGTGAGTTCGATCGTCAGCCCATCCTGGCCGACTTCGGGATCGCCTCGTTCGCCGCTCCCGGTGTAGGGGGGTCGTTCACCGTCAAGGTCTCCACCACTCCCTTGTACGGCGCTCCCGAGGTGCTGGAAGGCGAGCGGCCTACCGAACGCAGTGACATCTACTCGTTCGGCGCCAGCCTGTTCGCCCTCCTCGAGGGGGCGCCGGCGTTCACCGATCCGTCGACCGAGGTCGTGGTGCATCGGGTCACCGCGGCGAAGACGCCACCTCGCCCCACCGTCTCGATTCCCGACGGTCTCGCCGATCTGTTGGGTGACATGATGGCCCGGGATCCGGCTCGGCGGCCCCCTAGTTGCCTTGCCGTCGCCCGCCGCCTCGTCGAGATCCAGAAAGCGCAGGGCATCGACCCGACGCCGATCGTCAGTGACGGCATGGAGGGGCTCGACGCCGACGCTCCGGCTTCTGTGGAGCCGGATGGTTCCGAGCGCCTCGGGGCCGAACCATTGTCCCCACCGGGTGGGCGGTCGGAGGTCGACCGAGCGGGCGAGCCGCAGGTCGTGGTCGAGCCGTCGCGGCGGCCGCGTCTCGAACCGATCGGTGGGTCGATTGCGAACGCTGCTCCGTCGTCGACCCGGCCTGTCGGCTCACTCGACCGGCCCACCGAGCCGGCCGAAGACCTTCCGACGGCGCCTCGGCCCGGCCCGACCGCCGCCACCGGCGTTCGTCCGGCGCGGTGGTGGGCGGTGCTGGCGGCTGCTGTGCTGCTGGTCGCCGCAATCGCCTACACCACGCTGAACCGGTCGGGGCCGAACCCGGGCGAGCTCGTGGAACGGAGCGGCGACGACGAGGCGGCCGCGGAACTCCGAGCGGCCTGGGCCGAAGCCGGTGAGCCCGCCCTTCGGTGGGCGGCCCACCCGTCGTCGTGGGTCACCGATGTGGCGTTCAATCCTGCGGGGCCCGAAGTGGCCACCGCCGGAACCGACGGTGCGGTCCGGATCTGGCCGGCGACCGGCTCGAACCGCCCGTCGGGCGAAACCGAGTTCGGTGACTGGGTGATCGATGTCGACTGGTCGGCCGACGGTCGACAGCTTGCCGTTGCGGTCACCGACGGCACGACCGCCGTCGCCCCGGCCGGGGGTGGCACGTCGTCGGCGATCGATCGCAGCGGTCCGTCGGCGGAGGCGGTGGCCTGGGGTCCGACCGGCACCCGGCTGCTGACCGGCTATGCCGGTGGGGGGCTCGTGCTCCGCGTGCTCGACGGTGTCGAGGACCCGGCCCCTCCGATTGTGGTGACCGAGACCGTTCTCGACGGCCATGACGGCGACGTGCTCGACGTTGATTGGGCGCCGACCGGCGATCGAGCGGTGTCGAGCGCCAAGGACGGTCGGGTGATCGTGTGGGATACCGACGCTTCCGAGCCGGTGTCCGTCATCGAGAACCCGGATCGGCGGTGGAGCCGCTCGGTGCAGTGGGTTGCCGCCACGCTGTTCCTGACAACCGATGACGACGGCACGGTCACGCTGCGGTCGGTCACGGCCGACGGCACGGTCGAGGAGTTGTCGCAGATCGGCGTCGGGTCGACCGTCCTGGCGTCCGATCTATGGCTCGACGACAGCGTGCTCCTGGCGGCCGCCTATGAGGACGGCTCGATCCGAGTCTGGGATCTGGTTACCGGCGACGAGGTGGTTGACCTGACGCCGACGAACCTGGACGGCGACGACGCCGGTGAAGACGACGACGCCACCGCCATCAGCTGGTCGAACGACGGTCGGGCCTTGGCCGTCGGCCGCCTCGACGGCAGTGTCCAGCTCTGGTCACTCGACTCGATGTAGCTCCGGTTGGATCGCTCCCAAGGGACAGTGGGTCTGTATGACCAGCCCACGGTTTGATATCATCTTGATACAAGTTTGATATCAATGGAGGTCTGATGACGCGTACAGTTATCGACGTGGACGACGACAGCTTGGCTGCCGCCGCTGAAGTGTTGGGCACAACGACCAAAGTTGA
>JAOUGG010000596.1 GCA_029857855.1 Acidimicrobiia bacterium
GTCGGACTCGTTCGACCCGAGCTCGTCCGACCACGAGGAGGTCGCCTGCGCGGTTGCCGTCCTCCCCGCACTCGATCCGTGCACGATGGGTTGGAAGCAGCGTGACCACTATCTCGACCCCGCGATGGTCGGCCCGCTGTTCGATCGCAACGGCAACGGAGGGCCGACGGTCTGGGTCGGTGGGCGGATCGTGGGCGGGTGGGCCCAGCGCGACAACGGCGAGATGGTGTACCGCCTGCTGACCGACGTCGGCGCGGAGGCCGTCGGCAGGATCGAGCGGGAGCTCGAACGGCTGGCGGGCGAGTTGGGTGATACCCGCTACAAGGTGCGGTTCCCCAACCCGCTCAACACCGAACTCAGAAGTCCTTGAGCCGGAGCGTCGTCTCCGGGTCCAGGAAGCCGGCGACGGTGGCGTCGGTCTCCAGTTCCATCGCCCGGACCAGTTCGGCCGTGGTCACCCGGTTCAAGGTCCGCTTCATGGCCCGAGTCGACAGCACCGGCAGATCGGCCAGGCGGGTCGCCGTCTCGACCGCGGCTTCCATGAGCTGATCGTCGGGAACCACCTTCCACGCCACGCCCAACTCGGCCAGCTCGGCGGCCGTGTACTCGTCGCCGAAGAACAGCATCTCCCGGGCGTTGTTCAACCCGACGAGGGCGGGCAGGAGAGCTGTGACCCCTCCGGTGACGAAGAGATTGAGCGACACCTCGGGGAAGAAGCCGCGGGCGCTCTGGGCCCAGATCCCGAAGTCGCAGTTGATGGCCCACTCGAACCCGCCGCCGACGGCCCAGCCGTTGATCGCACCGACCACCGGTTTCGCTCCGAGCACAATCGCCGTCGTCGCCCGTTGGATGGCGTCGACCAGACGTCGGGCCTCCGTCTCGCTCCCCGGGTGGATGTGTTCGTGGCGATCGTCGCCGGCACAGAACGCCCTCCCGGCACCGGTGAAGATGATGACCTTGGTGTGCGGGTCGTCGTTTGCCTCGTCGAACGCCGTGGCCACGTCGCCGATCAAGCGGCGGTTCATGGCGTTCAGACTGTCGGGCCGGTTCAGGGTGATGGTGCGAATCCCGTCGGCGCCGAGCTTGCTCAGCACGGTTGTTTCCTGGTTGTCGGTTGCGGTCATGGCGTTCCTCGAGTCGGTCGGTAGGTCCGGAGTACCCGGGCGGTCTTGCCCTCCGTGCGGCCGAGGCTGCCGGCCGTCTCCACCGTGACGAGGGCGCTCGCCCCCAGCCGGTCCTTGATGGCGGACGCCACCCGGGCAGCCAGCTCGCGGTCGGCCGGGTCGTCGTCAACCGGCTCGTCGTCAACCGGATCGGCGCCGACGGCCACGGCCCGCTCCACCGTGATCGGCAGGCGGTCGTAGGGCGGGGGATGGTCGAGTCGTATCACGTAGTGCCCCGACAGCTCGCTGAATTCGTTGACCACGGCGGCCACCATGGTCGGAAACAGATTGATGCCACGAACGATGACCATGTCATCGGACCGCCCGATCACGGCGAACCGGAAGCCGGTGCGACCGCAGCGACACCGCCCGGCAGCCTCCCGGATCTCGATGATGTCGCCGGTGCGGAACCGGACCAGGGGCTGGCAGTCGCGGGCCAGGTGGGTCAGGACCAGCTCCCCCCGCCGGCCGTCGGCCACGGCGATCGGTTCGCCGCTGTCGGGGTCGACGAGTTCGGCGTGGAGCACATCGGCGGCCATGAAGTGGAGGCTCGTTTCGAACTCGCATTCGGCCCCGAAGTTGGAGAAGACATCCGACACCCCGTAGTTGGCGTTGCGGGCCTGCATGCCCCAGGTCGCCGACATCCGGGCCCTGAACGCCGGATCGTCGACTCCGGGTTCACCTCCGAACAGTCCGAGTTTCAGGCCGAGGTCCCGCGGATCGAGCCCGGGAAAGTGTCCCCGCACGGTGTCCTCCAGCACCGCCGGATACGACGGTGTGCAGGAGATCGCCGTGATGCCGACCTCCTGGATGGTTCGCACCAGCAGTTCGCTGCCGCCGACCCCGAACGGGACGACGGTGGCTCCGGTCGCCTCCAACGTCATGTGATCGGTGATCCCGCCCATCCACATCCGGTAGTTGAGACAGTGGACGACGGTGTGAGCGGCGGTCAGGCCGGCGGCCCGGTGGCAGCGACCGCCGACTTCGGCCATGATCGTCGCATCCCGGGCCGACAGCGCCAGGTTCATGGCCTGGCCGGTCGTCCCCGACGTTCGATGCATGCGGTTGATGACGTTGGGCGGAGCGGCCAGGTAGTCGCCGAACGGGGGGTGGTTCGCCTGGGATTCCCGCAGCTGTGATTTGTCCGAGAGCGGCAGTTCGGGGAGGTCGCGGAGGTCCGATGGAGGGCGGCGCCCGTCCCAGAGCTGTTGGTAGAACGCCGAATGGGTGGCCACGTGCTCACGCTGGCTCCGCCATGAACGGCTGGTGTGTTCGGCCAGGTCGGCCGCCGCCAGGGCGTCGGCGTCGGGGACGGTGGTCACCGCGATGCCGCCGGGATCCGCTCGGCGGCCTGTACTGCGGCGATGGTGGCCACGTTGACGATGTCGTCGACCGAGCAGCCTCGGGACAGATCGTGCAGCACCCCGTCGAGGCCCTGGAGGAGCGGACCGAAGGCCTGGGCCCCGCCGAGACGTTCGGTGATCTTGTAGGCGATGTTGCCGCTGTTCAGGTCGGGGAAGACGAACACGTTGGCTCGTCCGGCGACCGTTGACCCGGGAGCCTTCACCGATGCGATGAGGGCGTCCCAAGCCGCGTCGAACTGGAGCTCGCCGTCGACGTCGAGGTGGGGGGCGATGGCTCGAACGTGGTCGGTGGCCCGGCGGACCTTGTCGATCGACGGGTGGTCGGCACTTCCCTTGGTGCTGAACGACAACATGGCCACGCGTGGTTGCAGCCCGGTGAGGCTGGCGAACGTCTCGGCGGTGGCGACGGCGATGTCGGCCAATTGGTCGGCGTCGGGATCGGGGATCACACCGCAGTCGCCGTAGGCGAGGTGGTGCCGTACGGCTTCCTCGGGCGGATTGTCCGCCGGGTTGTCGGCCTTTCCGTTCGACGGGAGGAGGAACAGGAAGGAGCTGCTCACGGTTCTGGTTCCGGGGGTGGTGCCGAGCACCCGCAGGCCCGAGCGGATCACATCCGCGGTGGGTCGGGTGGCCCCGGCCACACAGGCGTCGGCCTCGCCGGCGGCCACCATCAGGGTGGCGACGTC
>JAOUGG010000597.1 GCA_029857855.1 Acidimicrobiia bacterium
CGCCTGATTACGCATCTGCCGTGGCCCGGGTCACCGAGGCGAAAGCAGCCAAGCAGCCGCTGTCGGTCGGGCTGGTCGGCAATGCGGCCGAGATCCTCCCCCGCCTTCTGGCCGACGGTGTCGAGGCCGACATCGTCACCGATCAGACCAGCGCCCACGACCCGCTCTCCTACGTGCCCCAGGATCTGACCCTGGAGGCGGCCGCAACGCTTCGCCGCGACGACCCGACCGAGTTCACCCGACGGGCCCGTGGTGCCATGGCCACCCACTGCGCGGCCATGGTCGGCTTCATGGACGCCGGGGCCGAGGTGTTCGACTACGGCAACAGCCTTCGGGCAGAGGCCAAACTCGGTGGCTTCGACCGGGCCTTCGAGTATCCAGGCTTCCTGCCCGCCTACATCCGCCCGCTGTTCTGTGAGGGCAAGGGCCCGTTCCGCTGGGTGGCCCTGTCGGGCGATCCCGCCGACATCGCCGCCACCGATCGAGCGGTCCTCGAGGAGTTCCCCGACGACGAGGGGCTGCACCGCTGGATTGAGATGGCCTCGGAGCGGGTGGCCTTCCAGGGGCTTCCGGCCCGCATCTGCTGGCTGGGCTACGGTGAGCGTCATCGACTGGGTCTTCGTTTCAACGAGATGGTTCGCCGGGGCGAGCTGTCGGCGCCGATCGTGATCGGCCGCGACCACCTCGACTCCGGCTCGGTGGCCTCCCCGTACCGGGAGACCGAAGCCATGGCCGACGGATCCGACGCCATCGCCGATTGGCCGCTGCTCAACGGCCTCGTCAACACCTGTTCGGGCGCCACCTGGGTCAGCCTTCACCACGGCGGCGGGGTCGGCATCGGCCGGTCGATTCACGCCGGGCAGGTGTCGCTGGCCGACGGCACCGACCTGGCCGCTCAGAAGCTGGAGCGGGTCCTCACCAACGATCCGGCCATGGGCGTGATCCGTCACGTCGACGCCGGCTACGACCGGGCCGCCGAGGTGGCCGCCGAACGCGGCGTGCGGGTGCCGATGGCCGAGGGAGCCTGACCGATGGCCGTTCGAGACGTTCTCCAGATCGGTCACCCGGTGCTGCGCCAGGTGGCCGAGCCGGTCGAGCCGTCCGCCATTGCCTCTCGGGAGATTCAGGGCTTGATCGACGACCTCATCGACACGATGCACCACGCCAATGGGGCCGGCTTGGCCGCCCCTCAGATCGGAGTCGGGCTGCGGGCGGTGGTCATGGAGGTCACCAACAACCCCCGCTACCCCTACAAGCCGCCGATCCCCCTGACCGTGGCCATCAACCCGGTCATCACCCCGCTCGACGACGAGCTGGTGGAGATCAACGAGGGCTGCCTGTCGGTGCCGCTGCGAGGCAACGTGATGCGCCACGTCAACATCGCCGTGAGCTACCTCGACCGCGACAGCGTCGAACATCAGGCCACCCTGCGCGGTCTCACCGCGGGAACCTGGCAGCATGAATGCGACCACCTCGACGGAGTGTTGATCGTCGACCGGGCCGATCCGTCGTCACTCGCCACCTGGGATGAGTTCGCCGCACACCAGCGTGACGCCTTCGTGGAACGCATCACGGCCTTCGTCGAGCGTGTCGGTTCCTAGTGGCGATGCCGGTCCCGGTGCGATGAGGGCACGGCGAGCACACAGTGAGCACGCAGTGATGAGCGCACAGTGAGCGCCAAGTGAGCGCACGGTGAGGATCCACTGCCAGTGGGCGCTGGTCGATGGCGGTGTGGCGGCCGACGTCGAGGTGACGGTGGCCGACGGGCGATTTCGCGCCGTCGAGGTCGGCGTGGCGCCGAGCCCCGATGCCGAACGTCGGGTCGGTCTCAGCCTGCCCGGTCTGGCCAACGCGCACAGCCACGCCTTTCACCGCGCGTTACGGGGGCACACCCAGGCCGATCAGGGGTCGTTCTGGACCTGGCGCACGATCATGTACCGGGTGGCCGAACGGCTCGACCCCGAGCGCTATTATCGCCTGGCCCGGGCGGTCTACGGCGAGATGGTGCGGGCGGGCATCACGGCGGTCGGCGAGTTCCACTACCTCCACCACGGCCCCGACGGCACGCCCTACACCAACCCCAACGCCATGGGCGAGGCGCTGTCGGCGGCGGCCGCCGACGCCGGCCTCCGTGTCACACTGCTCGACACCCTGTACCAGCACGGCGGCCTCGGTGCCGACGGCCACCGGCCGCCCGAGGGGGTCCAGCGCCGCTACTGTGACCCGTCGGTCGATGCCTGGCTGGATCGGATCGACAACCGGGCGGGCTCGCCCCTCGACGGAACCCACGTGCGGCTCGGCGCCGCCGTCCATTCGGTTCGGGCGGTCGACGTCGACGGCCTGGCCGCGGCGGCCCGATGGTCCGCCGAACACGGCGCTCCGCTGCACGCCCACGTGTCGGAACAGCCGGCCGAGAACGACGCCTGCGTGGCCCACTACGGCCTGACCCCCACTGCCCTGCTCGACTCGGCCGGCGCACTCGGCCCCCGGTTCAGCGCCGTGCACGCCACCCACCTGACCGCCGACGACATCACCCGACTCGGCGGCTCGGGATCGACCGCGTGCTTCTGCCCGACGACCGAACGGGATCTGGGCGACGGGATCGGCCCGAGCTCGGAACTGGTGGCGGCCGGGGCCAACCTGTCGCTCGGCACCGACTCCCATGCCGCGATCGACTTGCTGGAGGAGGCCCGGCTGCTCGAACTGCACGAACGACTTCGCACGGTACGGCGGGGACTCCACCCTGTCGAGGCGCTGACAACCATGGCAACGGTGAACGGCCACCGCAGCCTGGGCTGGGCGGACGCCGGTCGGATCGCCGTCGGCGACCGGGCCGATCTGGTCACCATCGATCTCTCCTCGATTCGCACCGCCGGCTCCTCGGCCGGCGGTGGCGGGGTCGCCCTCGCCGCAGCCGTGTTCGCCGCCGGGGCAGTCGACGTCACCGATGTCCTGGTCGACGGTGTTCCCGTGGTCGTTGCGGGCCATCACCGGCGGATCGACGTCGCCGCAGAACTGGAACAGACGATCAACGAGGTACTGAACGATGACTGAGACCGGTCCAACCCTCGCACCGAACGCCGGCGGTTCTCTCGTGATCGACAACATCGGCCTGCTCATCACCAACGATCCGGAGCTGGGCGACGGTCCGCTCGGCACCCGTCACGGCGCTGCGGTCATCATCACCGACGGGGTGGTCGAGGC
>JAOUGG010000598.1 GCA_029857855.1 Acidimicrobiia bacterium
CCGCCCAGGAGCGCCAAAACGACGACGATGATCACGATGGCCGATATGAGAACACCGGCCGCCAGCACGATGAGATCCGACGAGGGTGGTCGGTTGGCGCCACGGCCTCCCCGGGGGGCGGTTGGTGGCCGATCGAACAGTTCCGTGGTGTCAGTCATATCCCTGGGGCCTCCCGGGCGACACGCTTGTGTCGTCGTCGGCTACCACGTCCATTGTCCGACCGGCGGGATCTGCGCTCCAGAGTCCAAGGTCCTCACCGAACCCGGGTGTTGGGACTTTCTACCCTGTTGTGCTCAGCAGACCCGGACGATGATGAAGGGCAGTCCACGAGATGTGCGAGGGAGCCATCGGCTGAGAGGCAGTGAACGCTTGCAAAGCTTCGGCTGCGACCTCCAGGACCTGATCCGGACAATACCGGCGAAGGGAGAACATCTCGTGGATACCGCCGCGCCCCGCCGCCTGCGCTGAGCGGGTCAAAGCCGCGCGGATTCCGTGCCACCATGGAGCACCGACGTTTACAGCCGGTTAACGGCGACCCGAGGGGGCCATCGAGGTGCTGAACTGGTCGTTCGGCGCCACCAACAGCGAGTCGATGTCGATTCATGACGAAGAGCGACCTGGGACGGACACGGCCCAGTTGCAGGACTTCCGCTTCACGTCCCTCCAGGCGGACTCCTCGGCCGGTGACGAGATCCTGATCGCCGAGGTCTCGCTCAGCTTCGCGAAGATCGAAACCGTGTATCGGCCACCGATGCCCGACGGCACCCTCGGCAACCCGATCCAGACCGGCTACGACATCACGCTGGACCGGGAGGTCTAGGTGCGGCCGGAGGGAGCGCCTCGCCGGTCGCAAACTCCAGGACTCGACGCAAGCGACTACCACCGCTGAGATGTGTCGAGTGGTCCCGCCCCACATTCACCTCGCCGGTGCGGACGCCCTGGTCGACCTGACGAGGCATCTGCCTCGACCGGAAACCGACCTGGTCGCCACTTGGTGTGACCACAGACATATTTATCAAACGGAAGCGTTTGGTAAACTGAATCGGTGACCGTGATCGAGACCAAACGACGAGGACGGCCGCGAGATCCTTCCCGGGATCGCATGATCCTCAAAGCGGCACGCGACGTCATGGCCCGTCGAGGTTTCACCGGCGCCACGATGGAGGAGATCGCCACCACGGCCGGCGTCGGCAAGGACACGCTCTACCGTCGCTGGCCGTCCAAAGACCGGCTCGCCATCGATCTCGTCGAGGCGATGGCGGGTGAGGCCGTCGGACCGGTTCCACTCGATCCCGATCCCCGCTTCAACCTGTTCACCTTTCTCAAGGACATCGTCCGCTTCAATCGCACGACCGACTTCGGCCCGTTGATCGCCGGAATCGTCGGCGAGGCCGCCCGCAACGACGACCTGGCCGAAAGCTTCCGCACGTTCTGGCGCCATCGCCGGGCACTGGCCGCCGAGCTGGTGATCGACGTGATCGGCTCGGACGCAACGGCCGAGGCCGTCGACCGGATCCTCGATCGCCTGCTCGCCCCCATCTATTACCGTCTCCTGCTCACCGGCGACGACATCACCGACGAATACCTGTGGGATCTCGTCGCCTCGCTTCCCTGGTCCGCCGAACCCGAGTGAACCCGATTGAACCCGGTGCGTGTCGCTGTCGCCGTCCCCCGAAACACACATCCCCCAAGTAGGAAACCATCAGGAAAGAAGGCTGTCATGGCCAAACGTGAACACCTCCTCACCCTCGTCGAGCCGACCAAAGGTGGCGATGCCACCCTCGATCTGGCCCACAACACCGTCGAACGAGGTGGCGACGCCACCGTCGTCATGGTCATCACCGACCGCGTTCGGCGCGACATCAGCGACTACGCCGCCTCCGAGAACCTCGACCGGGCCGACGCCGAGGGTCGGGCGCTCACCCAGCTCGACAGCTACTGCCGAACCCGGGTTGGCGGCTCGACCAACGTCGAGACCCGCTACAGCGGGGCCCGCACCGACGTGGCCAAGCTCGTCACCCCGGAGATCACGGCGATCGCCGTGCCCGACGGGCTCCTCGGCGAGCGTGCGATCGGCAAGCTGGTCAAGCGGACGGGCCTGCCCGTCGTCGTCGCCCCGGCCGACACCGACGGCAGCCCCGACATCGCCGCCTAGCCCACGCCCAGCCCCGATTTTCGGCACAGCGGTCCACTGCCGCCGGACCTGGCTCACCCACGCAGAACTTTGTGACCGCTACGACCCTGTCGGGGGTCGTAGACGTACCAAAGTTGGGGTTTGCCGGGTCGGCGGCGGCACGAAGTTCGTGGGGCGCGGGCAGCGCCCGGCGCCCAGTTTGCGGTTTCCGGTGCGGGTCAGCGGTGGGCGTCGAGCCAGCCGATGATGTCGGCGGTGACCTCGTCGCGGTTGGTCTCGTTGAGGATCTCGTGGCGGGCGCCGGGATAGACGGTGACGGTCACGTCTTCGACACCGGCGGCCCGGTACCGCTCGCCCAGCAGGGTCACCAGTTCGCCGCCACCGGCCAGCGGATCGTCGCTTCCCGACGCGATCAACAACGGCAGGTCGGATCGGATGCCGCTCAGCGCCTCCGGGTCGGCCAGCCGGGCCGCACCACCGAAAAGCAACGGGATCGTCTCCGGTGGGGTTTCGAAACCACACCACGGGTCGGCCACGTAGGCGTCGACCTCGGCCTCATCACGCGACAACCACTCGAAGCCCGTCCGGTGCTCGAACCCGGCGTTGAACACCTCGAGCCCGACAGGGCCCTCGGCCTCGGCCATGCCGGCGGCCAGCACGTCGAGCGCCGTCGAACCCGAGAGGACCACGGCGTCCCACACGTCACTGTGATCGAGAATCGCGTTCTGTGCTGCGAACGATCCCATCGAGTGTCCGACGAGGAACACCGGCCCGTCGGCGTGTGCCTCACCGATCCACCGGCCGAACTGCACGACGTCGGCGATCAGACCGTCGAAGCCCATTGCTCCGAAATGACCGAGGCCATGCCCGCTGTTCTCGCCGGTTCGGCCGTGACCCCGGTGGTCGGTGGCGAACACCAGAAAGCCTGCCCCGTTGAGAGCCCGGGCGAAACGGTCATAGCGGGCCGCGTGCTCGGCCAGGCCGTGGGCGATCTGAACCGAGCCTTTGGGCGAGTCCCCGGCGTCGACCCAGGCGGTGGTGGCGATCTCGGTGCCGTCGGCCGCCGAGG
>JAOUGG010000599.1 GCA_029857855.1 Acidimicrobiia bacterium
GGGTTCGAGCATCGACGTGCTCGCTCCGACCACCGGTTTCGTGTCGACCTGGCGTGATCCGGAGGTGCTGGCGGAGCTGGCCTTCACCGACGGTCCCCGCCACCTCGACGACGATTTCGAACTCGTCCAGGACACCTTCCGACGCTTTTCCGACGACCAGGTGGCCCCGCAGGCCGAACACATCCATCGCACGAACGGCGACATCCCCGAGTCACTCATCGAGGGACTGGCCGAGATGGGGCTGTTCGGTCTGTCGATCCCCGAGGAATACGGCGGTTTCGCCTCCGGCGGTGAATCCGACTACTTCGGCATGGTGATCGCCACCGAGGAGCTCAGCCGCGGCTCGCTCGGCGCCGCCGGATCGCTGATCACCCGGCCCGAGATCCTGGCCCGGGCCCTCGAAGCCGGTGGCACCGAGGAACAGAAACAGACCTGGCTACCCCGCCTCGCCTCGGGTGAGATCATGAACGCGGTGGCGGTGACCGAACCCGACTACGGCTCGGATGTGGCGGGTATCAAGGTCATGGCCAACCCCACCGGAACCGGTTCCGATGCCGGGTGGCTGATCAACGGGGTCAAGACCTGGTGCACCTTCGCGGCCCGGGCCGACGTGCTGATGGTGCTGGCTCGAACCAACCCTGACCGCTCCCTCGGCCACCGGGGCCTGTCGATCCTCATCGTGCCGAAGGAGCGAGGTGACGGGCACGGGTTCGAGCTGACCCAACCGGACGTCACGCCCGGCGGTGGCGGCAAGATGGAGGCCCGCCCGATCGACACCATCGGCTACCGGGGCATGCACTCCTACGAGGTCTCGTTCGACAACTGGTTCGTGCCGGCCGAGAACCTCATCGGCGGCACAGACGGTGAGGGGCGAGGCTTCTACTACCAGATGGCCGGTTTCGAGAACGGCCGCCTCCAGACCGCGGCCCGGGCCATCGGCGTCATGCAGGCCGCCTACGAGGCGGCTTGCGACTACGCCGAGAACCGGATCGTCTTCGGCAACGCCATCGCCGAGTACCAACTGACCAGGGCCAAGCTGACCCGCATGGCCGCCCTCATCCAGGCGTCCCGCCAGTTCGCCTACTCGGTCGGCAGGATGATGGCCAAGGGCGAGGGCAAGATGGAGGCGTCGATGGTCAAGGCCTACGTTTGCCGGGCCGCCGAATGGGTCACCCGGGAGGCCCTCCAGATCCACGGCGGCATGGGCTACGCCGAAGAGTACGACGTGAGCCGCTACTACGTCGACGCCCGGGTGCTCAGCATCTTCGAGGGGGCCGACGAGACGTTGTGCCTAAAAGTCATCTCCCGAACGCTGGTCAACCAGCTCGACGCCTAGGTTCGGTCAGTTCGTGCGGGTGGCGTCGGCGTCGATCGGCGACCCGGACGTGAAGATGTCGGAGCGGTGTTCGGTCCAGTTGGCGCCGTCGAACCAGCGGTAGATCGCCACGTCGTCCGCATCGTAGTACCACCCGGGTGAGGCCCCGGCCATCGGGTCGGCGACGGGATTGGAGATGCGGCGCGCCGGCACGGGAAAGTCCCGTGCCACCGAAGATGAACCCATGACACTCAGGGTAGTTGAGGGTGGTGACAGCGACGCGGACCATGTCGGTCCGGTTACAGCGGGAAGGTGGATCGGGACACGGCCGCAACGCCCGCTCAGCGAACCTCGACCAGCAGTTCGGGGGCCGTCGCGCAGTCGGGAGACGTCGACGCCAGGGCGGCGCCGTCAATCACCGTTTCGGGGCGAACCACCCGGTCGACCAGCCCGAGGCCGATCACCTCGGCGTTGGCGACGAAGGCCGGCTTGTCGACGTCGATGACCCGCTCCACCAGCGTGCGCCAGTACGGCTCGGGAAG
Organism: Acidimicrobiia bacterium; assembly: GCA_029857855.1. Taxonomy (GTDB): domain Bacteria; phylum Actinomycetota; class Acidimicrobiia; order Acidimicrobiales; family SZUA-35; genus JAHELU01. The sequence continues at coordinate 1,858 of JAOUGG010000599.1, forward strand.
CAGGCAACCGACCGGAACGACCAGCCACACCGGACGTCCGATCGCCTTGGCGGTGGCGGCCAGCGCCAGGCCCCCCACATCAACCAGCGCGGCGGCCGGTGACGCAGCCGCCGCCTCGAGAACCACGACGTCGGACTCGGCGGCCACGCCGGCGATCCGCGACCCGTCGAAATACTCGGCCTCGATATCGTCGCGTTCGAGGCGCCGGGTGACGGACAGGCCCAGACCATCGACGTCGACGATCAGCGCCGAGCAGTCGCCTCGGCGCCGGCCGAGCGTCTCGACGACCAGATCCGGCCAGCCGATCATGCCGACGGTGGCCCCGTCGGGCAGCGTCTCCGCCAGACGGCGGCCGGTGGTGTCGGCGCGAAGTTCCTCGACGACGGCTCTGGCCTCGGTCCGCTGGTCGGCACTCAACACCAGCCGGGTGCACATCCACCACAGCGGTCCGACGGCCGGTTGTCGGGTCAGCAGGCGACGGCAGCCCGTGAGCAGGCCGGCAGGATCACGACCGAAGACTCGCAGCGCGGAGGCCGCCTCCTCGACCAGAAGCCGGGCATCGGCACCATTGGCCCGGGCGACATGGCGCAGCTGCTCGATTGGGTGCATACCTCAACCTACTGGGAAACCGTGGGACGTCACGCCTGCGGGGCCACGCATCGGTCGAGCCCACTGAGACACTGCAAACCGGGCGGGTCGGTGCCGGCTTGTTCCGCTCCAGAGCCACCCGTTGTGGAACGATTCGGAGAATTTTTGCCGGTTTGTGCGATCAAGACTTCGTAGTCGGGTCAAACCTACGCTAGTCTCGCCCGCCGTGGCCGTTGCTCCAGCCGACCTGGTTTTCGATTCACTCAAAGGCGAGGGTTATCCCCTTCGGGACTGGCTGACCTCCTACCCCTTTCTGCTGGTGGCCATCGATCCCTACACCCATGAAAGTGCCTGGATCCTCGAGACCGCCGGCCGGCTGCTCGACCACTACTCCCCCGCCGACGTGCGAGTCGGCTGGGTCGCCACGACCGATTCCGAAGGCTGTCGCCAGTTCCTCGGGCCCTGGTCCGAGTCGTACCTGACGTTCCCCGATCCCGACCGTGACGTCGTCAAGTCGCTGGGTGTTGAACGGCTGCCGGCGCTCATCTTCATCCGCAACGATGGGGCAATGGAAGTGGTCGACGGCTGGGATCCGACCGCCTGGCGTCGAATCGCCGAGGGTGTTTCAGGTCTGCTGTCGTGGAGTCGCCCGATCGTACCCCGCCCGGGTGATCCGACGCCCTACACCGGCACCCCGGTTGACGGCGACTGAAGCCGTCCACCCGAGCTCGAGACCACTGATCGCCGAAACCG
>JAOUGG010000600.1 GCA_029857855.1 Acidimicrobiia bacterium
CGCATCGAAGTGGCGATGCTGGCCCAGGACTGAGACGCCGCCCGGCCTAATCCGGGTAGGTCCAGTCCGGACGTTTGGAGCGATGGCGTTCGGCGGTCACGAACCGTCCGTCGACCAGGTCCGAGATCGGTGCGATGAGAAGGTCACGGTGCTCGCCGACGACACCGTCGCGAACATCGGCGAGGAGGCTGCCGACGACCCGCTGCTCCTGGGTCGGCAGATAACACCGGGCGGCATCGTTGACCGAGTTCAACCGCGCCGACAGTACGCCGAGGTCGACGCGCCTCGTGTCGATCGCCCGGCCGAGCAGCGAGGTCACGTGTTCGGTTCCGAGTTTGCACGCCGGGCATTGTCCGCACGATTCGATCCACAGGAAACGGGAAACGGCGTGAGCGAGTTCGATCGGATCGGTCCGGTCGTCGAACACGATGAATCCGCCGGTGCCGAGTCCGGCGCCGACACCGGAGAGCGCCTCGTGAGACGCCGGTGTGGCCAAGCGGTCGCCTCGGAGCACCGGGTTGGACACGCCGGAGAGCAGGTAGCGAAGGATTCGTCCACCGGCAACGCCACCACCGATCGTCTCGATGATCTCGCCGACCGGTGTGCCCATCTCGAACTCCTCGACGCCGTGCCGGGCGGTGTCACCGGAGATCGTGCACAGCACGGTTCCCGGCGACTCCGAGGTGCCGATGGACCGGAACCACTCCGCTCCCCTTGACACGATGGCCGGCACGTTGGCCAGCGTCTCGACGTTGTTGACGAGCGTGGGATTGGCGCCCTCGTCACGCCGTTCGAGGCTTTGACCGGCCGACCAACCCATCTGCGGGCTGGTGGTGAACAGCCCGTACACGTAGGGCGGAAACTGTCGAGGGAGCGGGTCCTCGCCCTCGATCACCTCGAGGAGCGCCTTCTCCTCGCCGAACAGGTATTCCTCGGGTCCGCCGACGATCGACACCTCGACGTCGGGCCACCATCCGGCCTCGGCGGTCTCGACCAATGCCTCGGACAGTCGGGCGATCTCGACGGCGAACGACGACTTGACCGCCACGTACGCTCGACGAGCCCCCGTCACTCCGGCGGACACCGCCAGACCTTCGAGCATCGAGTACGGGTTGTTACGAACGAGGAATCGGTCCTTGAACGTGCCCGGCTCACCCTCGGCACCGTTGGCCACCACGAACCGCTCTCCGGCCGCCGGGCCGCCCGCAACGATCGATCGCCACTTCAGCCCCGTCGGGAATCCGGCACCGCCGCGGCCACGAAGACCGGAAGCCTCCAGCTCGTCGAGGATCCGATCCGGTCCGTGGTCGGCGAGCGTTCGCAGCCCGGCGCCACCGCCCGCAGCCTCGTATGCGGCCAGGCTGTCGACAGGTTCGTCGGACAGCAGAATCCTTCGGCGACCCATTCGATCAGCCCTTCCACGATTGACGACAAGACTGTTTTCGACCATAGCGTGGAAGAGCCGGCGGGACCCAGGCCTCCGCCCGCCACGACAACGGGAGATCGCAGATGAACCGTTCCGACCAAGCGCAGCCGACCGATCCGCACACCCCACCGCTCTACGGCTCGAACACCGAGCTGGCCGTTCGCAACTTCCCGATTTCCGGCCAACCCATGCCCAGGGCGGTTCTCGTTGCCCTCGCCCACATCAAAGCGGCCGCTGCCGTGGCCAACACCGACTTCGAAGAGACCACTGGGGTGACGGCGCCGATGGCCGCCGCCATTGCCTCGGCGGCCGACGAGATCGTCGCCGGACGCTGGCGCGACCAGTTCCCCGTCGACGTGTTCCAGACCGGATCCGGCACGTCGACCAACATGAACGTGAACGAGGTCATCGCCACGCTGGCCGAGCAACGATTGGGGAGCCCGGTTCATCCAAACGACCACGTCAACGCGTCGCAGTCCTCCAACGACACCATCCCCTCCGCGATACGGATCGCGGCGCTGACCCTGCTCGTCGACGACCTCATTCCGGCCGTGCGTTCGCTGGAGCGGGCCCTGCTCGATGCGGCCGAGCGGTTCGACTCGGTGGTCAAGGCCGGCCGCACCCATTTGATGGACGCGACGCCGGTCATGTTGGGCGACGAGTTCGGCGGCTACGGGTTCGCCGTCGGCGAGGCGGCCGATCGTCTCCTGTCGACGCTTCCCCGGGTGGGGGGGCTGCCCCTCGGCGGAACGGCGACCGGCACCGGCTTGAACGCGCCCCCCGGCTACGCCGAGCGGACCGTGGCGCTGCTGGCCGACCGCACCGGACTCGAGCTGACGGTTGCAGCCAACCACTTCGCGGTCCAGGGAGCCCACGATTCGCTGGTCGAGCTGTCGGCCCAGCTGCGCAACGTCGCGGTCACCCTGTTCAAGATCGCCAACGACGTTCGCTGGCTCGGCAGCGGACCACGGACCGGCCTGGCCGAGCTGATCCTTCCGGAACTGCAACCGGGCTCGTCGATCATGCCGGGCAAGACGAACCCGGTCATCTGCGAGGTCGTACTCCAGGTCTGCGCCCAGGTGCTCGGCAACGACACCGCCATCGCCTTCGCCGGGACGCAGGGCAACCTCGAACTCAACGTGTTCCTGCCGTTGATGGCCCGCAACCTGGTGGACTCACTGACGTTGCTCACCTCCTCGGTCACCTCGTTCACGGCGCTCTGCGCCGGCCTCGAGGCCGACGAGCAGCAGTGCCGGGCCCATGCCGAGGCGACCCTGGCCGGGGCGGCGCGACTCAATCTGGAGGTCGGCTACGACCGGGCCGCCGAGGTGGTGAAGACGGCGCATCGCACCGGCCGTACCGTGCTCGAGGTCGTGGTCGAGGACGGCCTGCTCGACGAACAGCGGGCCCGTCAGGTGCTCGATCCTGTGATGCTTGCCCGACCGAACGGACCTGCGCCGTCGGACCCTCCGTCCGACGACGACTGAACGTGGCCGTTCCCGATGACCGCGACCGCCTATCCGCCGTTCGGCCTGGCCGTGCAGCGGTAACCTGAGGTCGACGGGCATTGCGTCCCGCTTTGACCATGGAACCCGACGAGATCTCGCCCCGGCAATCCGCCGCCCGCCAACTGCCCAACCTTGGGTTGGCTGTACTCGGATTGCTGGTGACCCATGAGACCGCCTACGCACTCGCCGCCTGGCTGCGGCCGCTTCTGGCCGGTGACGGCGGAGCCACCGTCGATCACGCTCACCAGAGTCTGCTGCTC
>JAOUGG010000601.1 GCA_029857855.1 Acidimicrobiia bacterium
CGTCGGCCTCCGGACGGCCGCCGACCCGCATCGCTCCAGAGAGGCCGGACGGTCGACCGCTGGATTCGTGGTCATCGGCCTGGCCGGGATCGTCGTGGCCGTCGGCACCTACGAGCCTGCGTTGGAGAGGCTCGTCAGCGACGAATCGTTCATGACCTCCGGACGGTTCTACTCGCTGCTGCTGTGGCCGATCGCCGTGGCCGGTGCGGCGCTTCGTGTCCGGGCCGCCCTTCGCCGGCCGGGTCCGGGAGGATCCACCGGTGTTCTGGCTGCGTCGACCGTCGGCGCGGTGACGGCGATGGTGATCGCCACGGCATCGACCGGCGCGACCGGATTGGCCCTGGCGGCAGCCGGCGGCGCGCTGGCCGGATCGACGCTCGGTGAGTCGGTCACCGGCCGGAGCGGCACCGGGAGCCGTCTTGCCCACGTCGGCGTCGGCCTCCTCATGGTCGGCGTCGCCGGGACGACCGCCACCGTCGTCGAGACCGTGGTCGTGCTCACCGACGCCGAGGCGGTCACCTCGGTGGGCGTTGTGACCCATCGGGGCGTCGAACTCGTCGACCGCGACGGAACGATCGAGGCGGTTGCCTCCGTCGACATCACCGACGATGGGCGGACCCGGACGTTCCACCCGAAGCTGGTGTCGTACCCGGCGACCGGTGGGGAGAGCGCCGAGGTCGACACCGAACGGGGCTGGCTTGCCGACGTCCAGGTCGTGCTCGTCGACGCCGGAGCCGACGGGGCAACCTACCGGATCTCCCGTCACCCCCGCATCCAGTTGGTCTGGGCCGGCGCGGCGCTCACCGCGGTCGGGCTGGCGACCACCGCCGTGGCCCACCGACGCCACGGGCGACTCCAAGCCGGTACCGAGCGTGCCGTAATCTAGTCTCATGCTCTCGCCGCGCTTCGACGAGCTTCTGGACGAACTCCTCCTGGCCTCCGGCTCCTACCACCGGATTCCCCGAACACCGGACGCCGTGGTTCAACTCGCCCACGCCCGCTGGTACCTGGAATCGGTGCGAGCCGAGATCGCCGAGGAACGGGCGCTGCTGACCCGGGTCTGATCCCGGGCGGCGCCCGTCACGGCCGTCCGCTCGAGGCCGAAAGACCGTCCTGGGCGAAGGCACCCAGGTCGCCCCCAAGCCCCTTGGGGCAGCAACGGGAGGTTGGTTGACGCAGCGACAACTGTGTTACCCTTCGCGGCGGGACATCGGGGCGGGGGCCGGGTGAAACGATGACCTCCCAACGGCTCGTCGCCTTTCCGACGGCGAGCTTGTCCGCTGAAACGACACACAACACCGAGGTTTACGATGCGAAAGTCCTCAGTAGCCATAGGGCTGCTACTGGCGATGGTGGCGGCACTCCTTCCCATAAGTGGTGCATCCGCTGCCGACCCACCCCTGACGTTGGACAACCCGATCGGGGCCGATGTCGACGACGTCCCCCATCCGTTGGGTCAGGAGCTGCGTGAGCGCCGCCAGAAGGCAATCGAGATGGTCGTCCAGGGCAAGGCCGACGGCCCCGTCGTGAAGGTGGCCAAGGGCCAGTTCGTGGAGCTGGCGCAGGAGGACGAGGACCTCATCTGGACGGTGCTCGGCGAGTTCGGTGACGCGGAGTCACCGTTCGGCATCCTGCAGGGTGGCCTCACCGGCCCCCAACACAACCAGATCCCCGAGCCCGATCGTTCGGTCGACAACTCCACGATCTGGGAACCCGATTTCAACACGTCCTACTATGAGGAGTTGCTCTTCGGCGGTGACGGTTCGATGCGCGACTTCTACGAGGAGAACTCGTCGGGCCGCTACTCCGTCGACGGCGACGTGACCGATTGGGGTCAGGTGCCGTATCGGGCCGCGCACTACGGCCGCGACTTCTGCGGCAGCATCGTCTGCGCCCCGACAACCTGGTGGTTCGTGCAGGACTCGGTCAACAACTGGTACCAGTCACAGCTCGACGCCGGCAAGTCGGCCGCCGAGATCGACGAGTACCTGTCCAAGTTCGACGTCTGGGATCGCTACGACTTCGACGGCGACGGCAACTTCGACGAGCCCGACGGCTACATCGACCACTTCCAGTCGGTCCATGCGGGCGCCGGTCAGGAGACCGGTGGCGGAACCTACGGAACCGACGCCATCTGGTCGCACCGCTGGTACGTGCAGCTGACGGGAATCGGCGCCGGTGGCCCGATTCTTGATGACGGCACCCAGGTTCCCTTTGGCGGCACCCAGGTCGGCAACTCCAAGTACTGGATCGGCGACTACACCATCGAGCCGGAGAACGGTGGCGTCGGCGTATTCGCCCACGAGTTCGCCCACGATCTCGGTCTTCCCGACCTCTACGACACCTCGGGCAACACCTGCGGGTCGGCCTGTGAGAACTCCACCGCCTGGTGGACCCTGATGTCGTCCGGCTCCTACGGCAACGACGGCACCGTCGACATCGGTACCAAGCCGACCCACATGGGCGCCTGGGAGAAACTGCAGCTCGGCTGGCTCAACTACGAGGTGGCGTACGCCGGCGAGCGGTCGAGTCATCGCCTCGGCCCGGCGTCGGCCAACACCAAGCAGGCCCAGGCTCTGATCACGCTGCTTCCCGACAAGCTGGTCACCGAGGTGATCGGCGCACCGTATGCCGGTGATCGCTTCTACTACTCGGGTCAGGGCAACAACCTCGACAACGTGATGTACCGCGAGGTCGACCTGCCGGCCGGGGCGACGATGACCGCTCAGGTCAACTACGACATCGAAACCGACTGGGACTACGCGTATGCGGTGGCCTCGACCGACGGCGGTGCCACGTGGACGCCGGTGCCGACGAACCGGTCGACCAGCGACGACCCGAACGGCCAGAACTTCGGCAACGGCATCACCGGCGCCTCGGGCGGCTGGGTGGCGCTGACCGCCGACCTGTCGGGCTTCACCGGACCGACGCTGGTCGGCTTCCGGTACTGGACCGATGTGGCCGCGGTGAACCCGGGCTTCCTGGTCGACGAGATCACCGTCGGCGGCGAAACCTTTGGGGGTGAGGCAGACGGCGAGTTCACGCTCGACGGCTTCACCGTCACCACCGGCTCCGAGGATGCGGCCTACTTCAACGCCTACATCGCCGAGAACCGGGCCTACTACGGGTTCGACGATGCGTTGCGCACCGGCCCGTACAACTTCGGATTCCTCGACAATCCGGCGTT
>JAOUGG010000604.1 GCA_029857855.1 Acidimicrobiia bacterium
GCTCGTCGAGAGCCGCCGCAAGATCGAACGCCAGCGTACGCAGGCTGTCAACGACCTGTTCGCGCTGCGAGCAGAGATCGAGGATCCCAATTATGTGGCCCCGAATCAGGGCCCGAGCCAGCCTGTCCACGTCGGCGCCATGGATCCCAAGGTGGCCGACGAGTTGGCGAATCTGCGGAGCCTCATCGCCAGGGCCGACGCCGCCCTCACCGCCGCCCGCCGCAAGCGCGACGAGCACGAGGCCGAGATCACCCGTCTCCGCACGATGATCGAAGGCGGCTCGAGTGGCAACGTCATCGATCTACGAGCTCAGGAGCGGGCCAAGAGCGCCGGAGGAATGGCGCTCTAGCGCCCCGTTGCGGCGGCCGCTGGTGCCGTCGCCTCCTTTGCTGGCCGAGGCCTGCGGCGCCGGGCCCCGAGTTTGGGGCACCTGTCCGCGTTTTCGACCCGAATCGGTAACCTGCCCGCCGGCGCCACGCTTCGATGGCGTTCGTGACGTTGTCTCCTACAGTTAGTGCGGAGGAAACGCAGGTTTGCCGTCGGTATCGACGGCGCTGGAAGGGGAGAACATGACTCGAACCGTCGCCGTGCTCAACCAGAAGGGTGGTGTCGGCAAGACGACCGTCGTGCTCGGTTTGGCCTCCGCGGCGTGGTCGCGGGGTCTCAGGACCCTCGTGGTCGACCTCGATGCGCAGGCGAACGCCACGTGGGCTCTCGGCGTCGACCCGTCGCTCGAGAACCTCGGTACGGGAGACGCCGTGAGGGCCAACCGGACCGGGGCCGCAGCCGACATGATCGTGCAATCGGGCTGGGGTGACGACATCTGGCTCCTGCCCGCCGCCGGCGATCTCACCGAACGCGACACCGACACCCGGCGGGAGACGACGATGGCCCGGCTGGCCAGGGCCCTCGGCGGGGTGACCGACGGCTTCGATCTGACGCTCATCGACTGCGCCCCCTCACTCGGTCTCAACACCACCTCGGGTCTGGTGGCGGCCGACGCCGCCCTGCTCGTTGTCGAGCCGACCATCTTCGGCCTCCGGGGTATCGGCCCGGTGCTCGATCTCATCGACGATGTGTGGACGACGCACAACCCGAAGCTCGACCTCGCCGGGGTCGTCCTCAACCGGGTCCCCGCCATCTCGAACGACGCCGACCTGCGAACCGACGAACTGCACAAGATGGTGGGCCGCAAGGCCGTGTGGGCTCCGAGCATTCCCCTTCGGGTCCTCGTGAATCGGGCCCACGGCGAGCGGGCGCCGGTCCACGCGTTCGGCGGGGAGGGTCGCGAGCTGGCCGACATCTTCGACCAGCTGCTCAAACGTTTGCGCCGCAACCTCAGCTAGTGTGAGCGGACTGTGCATGTCGTAATTGTTGGAGCCGGCGAGGTCGGCGGCTATCTCGCCGAGCGTCTGGGCGCCGAGGGCGTCGACGTCGTCGTCATCGAAACCGACTCGGCGCGGGCTGCGGCACTGTCAGCCGAGCTCGACATCCAGGTCATCAACGGCAGCGGCACCAGACCCGGTGATCTCATTGAGGCCGGTATCGACCGGGCCGCCCTGCTGGCCGCTGTCACGCAGATCGACGAGGTGAACCTCGTGTCGTGCATGTTGGCCAAGGAACACGGGGTCAAGACCACGGTGGTCCGGGTCGAGGACGACGATCTCCGAGGCGAATCCGGCACCAAGTTGCTGCGACGTGTCGGGGCCGACGTTGTCATCGACCCCGATGCCGAGACCGCGGACGAGATCCTCCAACTGGTCCACGCCACGGGTGCCGACGAGCTCTATCCGATGGCGGACGGGAAGCTGGTGGTGGTCGGCGCCTTCGTCACCGAGAACTCCGTCCTGGCCGATCTGTCGCTCGAGGAGATCGGCAGGACCCGCGACGACTTCGTGTGCGGAGCCATCACCCGGGGCGACGAAACGGTCATCCCCGGTGGAAACGACGTGCTGCGCCCCGGAGACCACGTCCGCCTGCTGTGCCGGGCCGAGGCGAGGGCCAAGGTCCTCAAGCTGCTCGGTGCCGAGGCGAAGCGGGTCCGCCGGGCTATGGTGCTCGGCGGGGGAGCGGTCGGGTCCCGGGTGGCGGAGCATCTCGAGTACGAGGGTGTCGAGGTCGTAGTGATCGAGCGCGACATCCCCCGGGCCAACTATCTGGCCGAGAAGTTCCGGCACGTCACCGTCGTGCAGGGCGACGTCACCGACACCAACCTCCTGCTCGACGAATCCGTGGCCGAGATGGACGTCGTGGTTGCCGCCACCGGTGAGGACGCGGCCAACGTGTTGGCCTGCGTGTTCGCCATGACCGAGGGCAAGCCGTTCACCGTGGCTGTGCTCCATCGCCTGGCCCTGCTGCCACTCGTTCGCCGGCTCGGCATCGACGCGTCCCTCAGCCCACGGACCGCATCGGCCAACGCCGTGATCCGCCATCTACGGGGAGGTGCCACCGCGGTCGCAACCTTCCTGGAGGGCGATATCGAGGTCGACGAGATCGAAATCACGTTCGGTAGTGACGCCGACGGAGCCCTGATCTCGGAGCTGGACATCCCCGACGGTCTCCTGCTCGGCGCTGTCATCCGCCCCGGCCACGAGCCGGTGATCGCCCGAGGCGGCACCGATCTGGAGGCCGGAGATCATGTGGTGATCTTCGGTCGACCGGCCTCGTTGGCGGTGGCGAAACCCATCTTCGCTCGATGATCCGGGGCGGCAAACGGCCAAGCCTGATTGCGCAGATCATCGGCCTCACCCTCTCCTTCTCCGGAGCCGGGCTGGCCCTGTCGGCGTTGGTCGAGATCGTCTACGGCGACACCGGCGATTGGCGCATCCTAGGTCTCCTCGGGCTCGTCACCTCAGTGTGCGGGTACGCGCTCCGGGCCTTCACCTCGGTTCCCGACCGCATTCTGCGACTCGACGTGTTCGTATCGGTGACCTCGTCGTGGCTGGCGATGGCGGTCGTCGGGGCGTTGCCCTACTTGGCCACCGGAGCCATGACCGGTCTGGACATGGCTCTGTTCGAGTCGGTCTCCGGCTTCACCACGACCGGGGCAACGGTGCTGCAGGCCGCTCCCGATGGCGCTGACCCCACGGTCTTCAACGCCTCGGTCGGCCTGCTCTTCTGGCGCTCGGTCACCCAGTGGCTCGGGGGTATGGGCGTCATCGTGTTGGTGGTGGCCG
>JAOUGG010000603.1 GCA_029857855.1 Acidimicrobiia bacterium
AGGCCACCCCGGCCCACAGGGTGAGACTGCCGGTGCGGTCGGCCAGATAGCGGCGGATCCGTTCGACGGTCCAGATCGCACCGTTCTCCGGCGTGTCCTCGAGCAGCAGCGCGAAGTCGCCGTTGCGGAGGCGACAGGCGGTGTCGGCCTCGCGCAGGGTGGCCTTGATCGCCTCGGTGACGATATCGGCCTTGGTGGGAACAGGATCGCTACCCGGTAGACCCTCGACGACCTGCAGGACGACGATGGCGACCGGTCGGAGATGGCGGCGGGCGGCGGCGATTCGGGACTCCAGTGCGACCAGGAAGAAGTTCTCGCTGAACAGGCCCGTCGACTGATCGATCAGCGGGTCGGTGCCGGAGTCGGTCTCGGCGCCGAAGTCGGCGTCGGCCTCGGCCGACACCGCAGCCAGCTCATCACGAAGGCGTGATTCGGTCTCCTTCGCCTCCTGCCGAACGGAACGCAGTTCCTCCTCGACCAGCGACTGAACGGCCGCCTGCTCCTCGAGTTGCTGGGCGATGCGCAGCCCGGCCACGCCTGCTGCGAGCGCCAGCACACCGGCGACTGCACCGAAGCTGGGCGCGTCCAAGCCGAGGCCGATCATGCCGGCCGCCAGCCCCAGCACGCCGGCGGCGATGCCCGGCAGGGCGGTCTTGGTGCTCACGGTTGATCTCGCAACTCTGACGGGTCCCTTTGCAGCGGCTGGCCGTGATCGGCAGGCGGTCGGGGTTGTTCTGTTTATCCATCGGCCGTAAACCAGCCGACTGAAGGTGAAGTCTACGGGTCCGGCGCCTCAGCCGGTGGACCGGTTGGCAGAGCGCGAGCGCAGGGCCAAGTCGACCATGGCGGTCACGATGTCGGCCAGCTTGTAGTCCTTGGGGGTGAAGATCTGCTCGACCCCGGCATCGAGCAGGATCTGCTGGTCGTCGACGGGAATGATGCCGCCGACCACGACCGGCGCATCCACCCCTTCCGACCGAAGCGCCTGCACCGTCTCGGGCACGAGTTCCAGGTGACTGCCGGACAGGATCGACAGGCCGACGATGTCGACGTCCTCGTCGCGGGCCACCTCGGCGATTCTGGACGGCGTGACCCGAATGCCCTCGTAGATGACCTCCATGCCGCCGTCGCGGGCCGCCACGGCGATCTGCTCGGCCCCGTTGGAGTGGCCGTCGAGGCCGGGCTTGGCCACCAGCAGGCGGGGAGGCCCGTCGGGCTCGCTGCGAACCCGCTGCGACAACGACCGCAGGGATGCCGATTCCGTGGCGACGCCCACCGCGCCCTTCACCCCGGTCGGCCCCCGGTACTCGCCGAAGACCCCACGTAGGCAGGCCGCCCACTCGCCCGTCGTGCCGCCGACCTCGGCCAGCGTCAGCGTCGGAGCCATGATGTTGGCCGCCGACGACAGGTCTCTCTTGGCCGCGACCACGGCCAGCTCGTCGAGCGCCCGATTCACGGCCTCGCCGTCGCGCCCGGCCGTCCACCGCTCCAGGTCGGCCACCATCTCCGCCCCCACCTCGGGATCGACCCGGAGGATCGAGTCGCCGCCTTCGGCGTCGGGATTGTGGAGTTCGGACGGGGTGGATTCGGTGAAGTCGTTGACGCCGACCACGACCTGGTCGCCCGCCTCGATGCGGCGGACCCGTTCGGCGTTCGAGCGGACGAGCCTCGATTTCAGCTCCTCGATGGCGGCGAATGCACCGCCCAGCTCCAGGACCTCGTCGAGTTCCGCCTGGGCGGCATCGACCATCTCGCCGGTCTTGGCCTCGATGACGTGGGAACCGGCGAAGATGTCGTCGTACTCCAACAGATCCGTTTCGTGGGCGAGGACCTGTTGGATCCGCAGAGACCACTGCTGGTCCCATGGTCGGGGCAGACCGAGTGCCTCGTTCCAGGCCGGTAGCTGGATCGACCGGGCCCGGGCGTCGCGGGAGAGCGTGACGCCGAGCGCTTCGAGCACGATCCGCTGCACGTTGTTCTCCGGCTGGGCCTCGGTCAGCCCCAGCGAGTTGACCTGCACCCCGTAGCGGAAGCGGCGGGCCTTGGGGTCGGTGATCCCGTAGCGCTCGGCGCAGATCCGGTCCCACATCTGCGTGAAGGCCCGCATCTTGCAGGTCTCCTCGACGAACCGGATGCCGGCGTTCACGAAGAACGACATCGAGGCCACCACCGCCGGGAAACGATCCTCGTCGACCTGGCCCGACGAACGGATGGCATCGAGAACGTCGATGGCGTTGGCCAGCGCGAAGGCGATCTCCTGGGTGGGTGTGGCCCCCGCCTCCTGCAGATGGTAGGAACACACGTTCATCGGGTTCCACAAGGGCAGGTGGCGCGAGCAGTAGGCGAACATGTCGACCACCAGCCGCCGCGACGCCTCGGGCGGAAAGATGTAGGTCCCCCGGCTCAGATACTCCTTGACGATGTCGTTCTGGGTCGTGCCTCGAAGCTCGGTCGAGGGCACCCCCTGTTCGGCGGCGTTGACCACATACAGCGCGAGCAGCCACGACGCCGGCGCATTGATCGTCATCGACGTGTTCATCCGCCCGACCGGGATCCCGTCGAGCAGTGTGGCCATGTGACCCTTGTGGACGACGGGAACCCCGACCTTACCGACCTCCCCCCGGGCCAGACGGTGATCGGGGTTGTAGCCGCACTGGGTCGGCAGATCGAAGGCGATCGACAGGCCGGTCTGGCCCTTGGCCAGATTGGTTCGGTAGAGCTCGTTGGATGCCGCCGCGGTGGAGTGCCCCGAGTAGGTCCGCATCATCCACGGCCGGTCCCCGGGCCGTGTCCGGTCGTCGGTCCTGTGGCCGGTACCGTCGTTCATGGTGACGGAATCGGCCGTTGCCGGCTCGTGGACGGGTAGCACGGGAGCGGCCCGCCCTGATCGAGCGCGTCGGCGACAAGTCGCCGATACCGATCCCGGGAGACCGTGGTGGCACCCAGCGACTCCAGATGGGGGGTCGACCACTGCACATCGACAATGGTGGCAGACCCTGTTCCCAAAAGGTCAACCAGGTGCACCAGGGCAACCTTCGAGGCGTCGGTGCGACGATGGAACATCGACTCGCCGGCGAACAGGCCTCCGATGCCGATGCCGTAGAGTCCTCCGGCCAGGCCGTCGTCGTCCCACACCTCGACCGAATGGGCCCAACCCAGTTTGTGGAGGTGGGTGT
>JAOUGG010000605.1 GCA_029857855.1 Acidimicrobiia bacterium
CTGGTTGAGCTGACGGGGTCGTCGATTCCGTTCGACCCGGACGCCGATGAGGAGCTGGTGGCGGCGTGGGCCAAGGAGTGTGTCGACCGGTTCGCCGACCAGCACCGCATGCTGGAGTTGGTGCGGGCGGCTTCGGCGGTGGGCGGCTGATGATCGAGGGCCTCGGCTGAGATGCCGCTACTGCGACGGTTCACTGGCGACGCCATGCGTGATCTGCGTCGGGACTTCGATCGGTTCTCGACGATCGGGTACGCCGATCTGCATGAGCTGCTGACCGACGACTCGGTCGCCCCCGTAGCCGATCCGCCGATCGATGTTGAGATCCACCACCACCGGTCTCGCTATGAGCTGGCCGATCACCTGTGGCAGACGCTGTATCCGATTCACTACGGCGTCGGATCGCTCATACTGGGAGACACCGGCCTGTGGACGTGGTTGGCGTTCATCCACATGAACGTCATCGCACCGTTGACCGACGGGCGTCGCCGCGTCGGTGAGATGGCCCGGTGGATCGACGGGGGTCACGACCGCACCGGCGCCAGTCGGCACCTGATGCTCGGCCCGTTCTCGGCCTATGCCGCCCACGCCGATGACCCTGGTCGGGCGATGTGTGTCCTCGGGGGGCGGATGTCGGAGTTCAGCGGCCTGGCCCGGGAACTGTCGGGGCGGCGTGATCTCCTGGTGTCCCCGGCGGTGATGGCGGTGGCCACCGAACTCTATGTGAACCCGCTGACGGGACTGCCCAGGCGGGGGTCTGCGCAACGTGCGGCGACTGGAAGCCTCTACCGCTTCGTCCAGGTGATGGCCCAGTTCGATCTCGTCTACGACCTCCACTCGATCTCCGCCGACGGACTGCGCTCGCTCCTGCCGCCGGAATTCGACCGATGGCGGGAGGATCGTCTGTCCAGCACGCCCTGAATTACAACTCCATTTGCCGCTGGTGACCGGCGGCAAACAAAACTACGGTTGATCCTACCGATGGGGTGCGAGGCGGGGTTGGGGGCATGGGATTGAGCAGTTCCGACGAACCGGTGGCGGGAGGATCTCCGAGTCGTTCGGCGTCGAGGGATGGATCCTCCAGTCAGGATCTCAACGTGTCCACCACCTGGGGATCCGACAACGAGATCGAGCGCCGACAAGCCATCGACTACCATCTCGTTCCCGAACAGAACCAGTGGTTCGTGAAGGTCTTTCAGGCGGCGACCCCCGGCCTCACCTTTTTGGTCAACCGATACGATCGGGCCTGGCTCGGGCGCGATGTGATGGCCGGCATTGCGGTGGCGGCGTACCTGGTACCTCAGGTCATGGCCTATTCGGCCATTGTCGGTGTGCCCCCGGTTACCGGCCTCTGGACATCACTCGTCGCCATGGTCGTCTATACCGTGGTCGGTGGCTCGCGGTTGCTGTCCGTCGGGCCGGAATCGACCATAGCGCTGATGGCCGGGCTCTCTGTGGCCGGGCTGGCCGGCGGTGATCCGGCGCGGGTGGTCGAACTCTCCGCCGCCCTCAGCTTGATCGTCGCGGCCTGGTGTTTCATCGGGCGAGCCCTTCGGATGGGGGTCATCGCCGACCTTCTCTCCCAGCCCCTCCTTGTCGGTTATCTGGCCGGTGCCGCCGCACTCATGATCGCCGGACAGCTGGGAAAGCTCACCCGGACCGACGTCGAGGGTGAGTCGATCGTCGACCAGATGGCGAGCTTCGCCAATGTCGTGACCGAGACGCATCTGGCGACCCTCTTGGTCGGTGTGGGCACCCTGGCCGCGATCTTGATCATCCATCGGATCCGCCCGGCCTGGCCGGCGGCGCTGATGGGGGTCGTCGGGGCCATTCTGGCTCACGTCGTTCTCGGCCTCGGCTCCTACGGGGTCGAGGTTGTCGGTGAGGTGCCGACGGGACTGCTTGCGCCCCGCATACCCCAGGTGTCATGGAGCGAATTTCGGCAGCTGATCGTGGCCGGCCTCGGGGTGGCCATCATGGCCTACAGCGACAACATGTTGTTTGCGCGGGGCTTTCCCGCCCTTCCCCTGCCGGGCGAGCGGCCGTCGGACAGCGAGGTCGAACCGCAGGGAGAACTGGCGGCCCTCGGCATCGTCCATGTTGCCGTTGGCGCCTTTGGAGGGTTTCCCGTCTCGTCGTCCGGCTCCCGGACCGCACTTGCCCTCGCCAGTCGCGCTCACTCGCAGGTCTACTCGCTGGCGGCCGCGGTCTGTGTCTTGATCGTGTTGCTGGTGGCGGGCCAGATCACCACCATGCTGCCCCAGGCCGCGCTCGGCGCCGTCGTGGTCTACGCCGCCACCAAACTCATCGACGTCGGCAAGTTCGTTCGCCTTTTCCGGTTCCGCCGCCGCGAGTTCCTTCTCGCCCTCGTCACGTTGGGCGGAACGATGGTCTACGGCATTCTGGCGGGCGTTGGGGTGGCGGTCGCCCTGTCCCTCCTGGAGATGGGGCAGCGGCTGGCCCGTCCCAGGTCGGCCGTACTGGGCCGGGTTCCGGGTGTGCCCGGCATGCACAACGTTGCCGACTATCCCAACTCACAGACGTTGCCCGGCCTGGTCATCTACCGCTATGACGCTCCGCTGTTTTTCGCCAACATCGGCGATCTTCGCCGCAAGGTTCAGCGAATCGTCGACGAGGAACAGCGGGCCTATCCCGACACGCCACTTTGCTGGCTCCTGCTCAATGTCGAAGCCATCACCGAGATCGACATCACGGCTTCGGATGGCCTCAAGGACATTCACGGCGACCTCGAGGCCCAGGGCATCCGGCTGGGGCTGGTGCGGATCAAGCGAGAGCTCTATCGGCCCTTGCAGCGAGCCGGCGTCATCGATCTCATCGGGCACGACCTTCTTTTCCCGACCCTGCCCGTGGCCGAGGCCGCCTACGTCAAATGGCTGGGCAAGAATCCCATCGAAACGACCGTGGTTGAGGAAGCCACCGAGACATCACCCGCTCCCGGATCAATTCAAGCGGTATGGACTGCGGAGGAACCCGAGGACCCCACCTTCTGATGGACGCGGCCTAATTGACGCGGCCGACGTCACTGGGCTGGGCCGGGCCGCTACGGGTAGACGTTGCCGACTCGACTGCGTGCCACCGACTGTCGAGCTTGACGTCCTCCAGGTTGACCGACCATCCCGGTTGGGCCGCCCTGCTCGTCGTGGTCGACCATGGGG
>JAOUGG010000606.1 GCA_029857855.1 Acidimicrobiia bacterium
ACCGGGAACGAGCTCGGGTTCGGCCACCTCGACGATCTCGATTCGACGGGGACCGGTCAACATGGCGGCTCTCACCTGTCCGAGACTAACCGGTTCCCGAACCGGCCCCCGGAACCGGGTGACCTCGAACGATCCGGCGGCACAGCGTCCGTCTCAGGAGGCCCGAAGCGAGTCGAGCACCTCGAAGAACCGGGGGAAGGTCTTGTCGACACAACCCGGATTGTCGATCACGACACCGGGGTGGACGAGCCCCAGCAGGGCGAAACTCATGGCCATCCGATGGTCGTCATAGGTGTCGACGAGGCCACCAGTGACCGGGCCGGGATGCACGATGAAGCCGTCATCGGTCGATTCGGCCCGAATCCCGAGCCGCTGCAGCTCGGTCACCGGAGCGGCGATCCGGTCGGTCTCCTTGTGTCGGATGAAGCCGATTCCGGTGATTTCCGTCGGCCCCTCGGCGCAGGCGGCTACCACCGCCATCGTCTGGGCGGTGTCGGAGATGTCGGCCATGTCGACCGTGATCCCGACCAGGCGTCCCGTGCCGGTGACCGTGGTGTGGTCCTCGGCCACCTCCACCCGGGCCCCCATGCGAGCCAGCAGCTCGACGAAGCCGAGATCACCCTGGACGGTTGATTTGCCCAGACCGTCGACCCGAACGGTGCTTCCGGTGATCGCCGCCGCGGCAAAGAAGTAGGAGGCGGCCGACGCGTCGGGTTCCAGGTCGACCGACGCCGGACGGTAGCCGGTAGCTGGGATGGCGAAGCGGCCGGCCTCGAAGTCGTGGGCCACATCGATCCCGAAGGTGGCCATCGTGTGGATCGTCAGCTCGACATAGGGCCGGGAGACGAGCGCACCGTCCACTTCCACCACGGTGTCGGCCGCGAAGAGCGGCGCCGCCAGCAAAAGGCCCGACAGAAACTGGCTCGACACATCGCCCGGCACCGTGACCAGGCCACCACGCAACCTCCGACCGTGGATGGTCAGAGGCAGCGCCGTACCGTCGATCCGCGCGCCGAGTGCGGTCAGTGCCTCGACCTGCTGAACGAACGGGCGGTTGCGAAGTTGCTCATGGCCGTCGACCACGAAGGAGCCGCGGCCGGCGGCCAGCGCCGGAACGAGGAACCGGCTGGTCGTTCCGGACTGCATCACGTCGAGGGTGAGCGTGTCGCCCTCGGCCGTGAAGCCTTCGCCGAGACCGTCGACGGTCACCACCACGTCGGGGTCGCGCTCGTCGTCGACCCGCAGCCCTACTCCGAGCCGGTCGAGGGCGCCGAGCATGGCCCGGGTGTCGTCGGCCAGCAGCACCCGGGACAGCGTCGAACGGCCATCGGCCAGCGCCGCGCACAACAGCGCACGGTTGGTGTGGCTCTTCGAGCCGGGCAGCGGCACGTTGGCATCGAACGGCTTTTTGAGCGGCTGGACGGTCCGCGGCGAAGCCCTCTCGCGCCCGGCGAGCAGCCTCTTGGCGGCCGCGTAGTCATCGCCACGAACGAGGATCGACAGGTCGTCGGTCGATTGCACCCGGATCCCGACGGCCGTCAGGCGGCGAGCCGCGTCAAGGGCCTCCGACCGGTCTGCGAACGACAGGCGGGAGAACGAAACCGGCCCCATGGTCAGCTTTCGTGGCCCGCGAGATGAGCAGGCGATCGATGACCGATTGGGCCGACGATCGACGTTGACGGCCCGGATAGGTCAGGACGACTCGACCTGAGCGTTGGCCGGAACGTCTTGCGTGATGGAGATGAGATCCCGAAGCCGATCCTGCGACTCGAGCGACAGACGGATTTCCTTAACGGCTTCACGATACTCACGGAGCTTATCTTCACGGTCGGCCAGTCGAGCTCGCACGCTCTCCAGGCTTCGTTGGGTCTCGGCCAGTTCGTGGCGGGCGGAGTCCCGCTCCGACAGTGCCGTATCGATGTCGACCGCATGCATCACGCTTGCGGCCCCCACCGACGCCGGCGCCGCTGCGTCGGATCCGACGGTGAGCGAGTGGATCTGATGCCGCAGGTGACGGTTCGTCTCCTTGTCCTCCGCCAGCTCCTGACGCAGGTCGACGATCGTCTCCTCCTGAGTGGCGAGACGGGCTGCCTGCAACGAACGAACCCGCTTGATGGCAACGTACAGAAGACCGCTCAGCAAGAAGCTACCGACCACAAAGCCGATTATCAAGCCCATGACCAGGTCAGTCATGAAGAGCGCCTCCTAGATTTCCGCCTTGCCGCCGTCTTTGAATAAGACGGTTGTCGCCAATACGCATCACACCATAGCTGCTGGCTGAGGAAGAGGTAAAGTCCGGGACGCGAACACGCCCGGGGCTTTGCCGGGACCAAGAACAGGTTGCTCGATCAGTCGCGAATCGCGAGACCGCTCTCCGGATCGAAGAAGTGCATCCGGCTGGTGTCGACGGCCAGCTCGATCGCCTCGCCGATGCGGGTTCGGGAGCGAGGGCTGACACGGGCCACATAGATGTAGTTACCGCTGTCGTCGGTGGCGGCCGCCACGGCATCCTCACCCTCGAACTCCGCTTCCATGATGGCGTAGGGCTCGACCGGAAGCGGGAAGTGCACGATGATCTCCGAGCCGAGCGATTCGACCAGTGACGTGGTGGAACGCAGGCGGCGGTCGGCGGGGGTGCTCGGGGACAGCGTGGCGTCCTCGATGTCCTCGGGACGCACGCCGATCACGACCTCCTTGCCCACGAAACCCTCGAGGGCCGGGCGGCTGCTGGCCTCGGCACCGATGGCCAGACTCTGCTCACCGACCCGCATGGCCAGACCGGACTCGTTGCGCTCTAGACGAGTCTTGAACAGGTTCATCGAGGGCGAGCCGATGAACCCCGCGACGAACACGTTGTCGGGTGAGTCGTAGAGGTTCTGGGGGGTGTCGACCTGCTGGAGAATCCCACGCTTCAGCACGGCGACCCGGTCGCCCATGGTCATGGCCTCGACCTGATCGTGCGTGACGTAGATCGTGGTGACGCCGAGGTTGCGCTGCAAACCGGCGATCTCGGCCCGCATCTGGACACGGAGCTTCGCATCGAGGTTCGACAGCGGCTCGTCCATCAGGAAGGCCTTGGGCTCACGCACGATGGCGCGACCCATGGCGACCCGCTGACGCTGACCGCCGGAGAGCTGACCGGGCTTGCGGTCGAGATTCTCGGTGAGGT
>JAOUGG010000027.1 GCA_029857855.1 Acidimicrobiia bacterium
CTCTCACCCAATCCGGCGCCGATGGCCTGGATGAGCGAGATGATCTCGGTGTTCTTGAACATCCGGTCGATGCGGGCCCGCTCCACGTTGAGGATCTTGCCCCGGATCGGGAGGATGGCCATCGTGCGGGGATCGCGGGCGTCCTTGGCCGAACCACCGGCCGAGTTGCCCTCCACAATGTAGAGCTCGGACTCCGCGGGGTTCTTCGACTGGCAGTCGGCCAGCTTGCCCGGCAGCCCGGCGCCGTCGAGCGCCGACTTGCGGCGGATGCTCTGACGGGCCTGGGTGGCGGCGATGCGGGCCTTGGCCGCGTTCGACGCCTTGGTGAGGATCGCCTTGGCCTCGTTGGGATGTTCCTCGAACCACTCCCGTAGCCGCTCGTTGGTGGCCTTCTCGACCAGGGAGCGGACCGAAACGTTGCCAAGCTTCGACTTGGTCTGACCCTCGAACTGCGGCTCCACCACCCGAACCGAGATCACGGCGGTGAGGCCCTCGCGGATGTCCTCGCCCTGCAGATTCTCGTCCTTCTCCTTCAGGTAGTTCCGATCGCGGGCGTAGGCGTTGACGGTGCGGGTGAGCGCCGAACGGAACCCCTGCTCGTGCATGCCGCCCTCGATGGTGTTGATGCCGTTGGCGAACGAGTGGATGCCGTCGGTGTTGTAGCCGGTATTCCACGAGAAGGCGATCTCGACCTGTTCGTCGTCGCCGTCCTCGGCGAACCACCCGATCTCGTCGAACAGGGCCTCCTTGGAGGCGTTGAGGTGGCGGACGAAGTCGCGGATACCACCGTCGAAGCGGAGCACGACCTCTTCGGACGACGGGTTGCGCTCGTCGATCACGTGGAACTCGAGGCCGGCGTTGAGGAACGCCATCGTCTGGAACCGGTCGGCGAGGGTCTGGAACCGGAACTCGGTGCCTTCCTTGAAGATGGTGGGGTCGGGCCAGAAGCGGACCATGGTTCCCGTGCGGGGCTCGCCGGTCTCGGGATCGATGGGGGCCTCGCCGATGACCTTCAGCGGCTCGTCGGGCGCGCCGCCGTTCTTGAATGACATGCCGTGGCGTTTGCCGTGACGATCGATCTCGACCTCAACCCTGCTGGAGAGGGCGTTGACCACCGACACGCCGACACCGTGCAGACCGCCGGAGACCTTGTAGCCGCCGTCGCCGAACTTGCCGCCGGCGTGGAGCACGGTGAGCACGACCTCGGCCGCGGTGAGCTCCTCGTACTTCGGGTGCTTGTCGACCGGGATGCCGCGACCGTTGTCGACCACCTCGACCGAGCCGTCGGCCTTCACGGCGACGTCGATCCGGTCGCAGTGACCGGCCATGGCCTCGTCGACCGAGTTGTCGACGACCTCCCACACCAGGTGGTGCAGACCGGTGGGACCGGTCGAACCGATGTACATGCCGGGGCGCTTGCGAACAGCCTCGAGACCCTCGAGAACCTGGATGGAGGAAGCGCTGTACTCGCCGTCGACCGTGCCGTTGGTGCTGCCGGCCGTACGGGCTCCGGCGTGGGGGGCGCCACTACCGCCGCTGCCGCTGCCACCGCCGTTTGCAGACGCCGTGGCGTTCGACTCGGATTGCGCAGAAGGATTGGTCATGCGGATACCACGATCTTGAATTCTCCAACAGTCGAATTCGGTAGGGAGCGGCCGACCACGAAGGCTCGGAAGCCGCCCGAATCAGGGCCGGCTGTGACGGAGGCCCGGACTGACCATTTTACCAGGTTTTGGGCCCGTACCGGTGACGAACGGCGATCCGACCGTCGGCCAAAAACCCGCTCTTTTAGCGGCCTTTTGAGCCGTCGATCCGAGCCTGGACCCGCTGCACCGTCTCGGAGCCGAACGTCGCCTCGAACCGGCGGATGATCTGGGCCTCCATCCAGCCGATCTGGGAGGCCCAGGCGGCATCGGTGCAGGCCACCGTCAACACGCCGTTGAGCAGTTCGACCGGGCGGGTGGCGGCCGCCAGACCCGGTCCGACCAGCTCCGGCCAGCGATCGTGAAGCTGGCTGAGAATGTTGATCGGGGGCGCACCGAGATGGCCGACGAAGCGCTCGAGGCTGTCGCTCAGCCGGGTCAGACCGAGATCGTCGACCTCACCGTCGACCTTGCCGTTTCGGCGATGATTCCGCTCGTGACCCATGGGTTGAGGATAGTCGGGCCCTCCGACAGCGGGTGTGGCGAAAATCGGTCTTTGTTCGGCTCGCCGTCGTGACGGTGCCGTGGTGGTCGACGATCCAGACATCGATCTCGACGACGTCATCGACGTGCTCCGACCGCTCGGCGTCGAGGTCCATGCCTCGTATCGAAGCCGGGTCACCCTCGACGACGTGTTCGTCCACCTCACAGGAAAACAGCTGAGGGAATGAGATGCAGCCCATGAGATTTCTTGCGTTGGCCGATCGGAACTTCAAGGTGATGTGGCGTGACTGGCTGTCGCTGGGTCTGAACGTCGCACTCCCGGTGGCGATGCTCGTGGTGATGAAGGCGCTCGAGGGAGTCGACGATTTCTTCGCTCCGACATCACTGGCCCCCGGCATCGTGTTGTTCGGGTTCGCCATGCTCACCATGACCTCCGCCATGGCGCTGGCCCAGGACCGGGAGAGCAGCCTGTTCGATCGGTTGTTGACGACCCCGCTGCGAGCCAACGATTTTGTGCTTGCGTATTCGCTTCCGTTCGTGGCCGTGGCGGTGATCCAGGCCGTGCTCGTGATCGGTGTCGGGCTGTTACTGGGGTTCCGGCGCCTCGGTTCCCTACAAGGTCGTGACCGGCCCCTGGACCGTCGCCCTCCTGCTCACGATCTTTGGCGGCACGTGGATGAATCTCGAAGACATCGGCGGCCCGTTCCAGGCGGTGGCCGACGTGTTCCCGTTCGCCCATGCGCTCGAGGCGATCCGGGGTGTGCTGCTCGACGGCGCCGGGTTCGGTGATGTCGTGGCCGATTTGGCTTGGGTCGTCAGCTACACGGTGGTGATCGCCGCCCTGTCGATCGGTGTCTTCCGTCGTCGAATGGCGGCGTAAGCGCCTCGATCAGAACTTGCCCGAGTTGACGCTGTGCTTCGGCACCGGCCCGGAGTTGTCCCAGTGCTCGACGATCTTACCGTCAGCTGCTCGCACTGCCCGGTTTGACGGCGTGGTGGCCGGGCTAGCGGTAGCCGCCGAGCATTCCGGTGTCAGTCGCAACAGCTGCACCGAGATGGACGGCAATAGAATCCTCATCAATGGCCACACGCTCGACTGACGACGAGTCGGACCCGGCTCCGGATCCGGCGGCGGATCGTTCGACTCGCCCGTTCCGGGAGCCACGACCTCGCCTGCGGGATCGGGTGCCGTCTCGACGGGAGCGGCTGACCCCGGTCAAGCGATTGCGCCGGAGGGCGGTGCCGTCCGACGAGCCCGTGATCGTCGGCGATCACCGCCCCTCGAGCGAGTCGACGAAAGGTCCGGCGGGCCGCACGGCGTTTCGCCTGGTGTGCTGGAACATCGAAGACGGGCTCGATGTCGACGGGACGCTCGCCGGTCTGACCGGGCATCCGAACCTGGCCAGCGCGGATGCCGTCTGCCTGCAGGAGATGGACCCGGACGGGGTGGAGCGGATTGCGCGGGAACTCGGCCTGTCCTACCTCTATATACAGTCGTCGCAGGATGAGCGAACCGGGCGCGGTTTCGGCAACGCCGTCCTGTCGCCGTGGCCGCTCGCCGACCCTGTCGTGGTCCCACTCCCCAACGTGGCCAAGGCCTACGGGCGGCCCCGGGCCGCGGTCGGCGCCACGATCACGAAGACACGGCCGTCGGGTGAGACGATGGCGGTGTCGACGTGGTCGATCCACGCCGAGATCCCGTCGCTGGCGCTGAGCGGTCGGGTCGCCCAGTTCACGGCGGTGGCGGCCAAGGCCATCACCCCGAACCCCGAACACCTGTTGTTGGCCGGTGACTTCAACACCACCACCCTCACCTCGGTGGTGGCCATCGATGAGCTCTACGCCATGTTCGGCCTGGACCGCCTGACCGAACCGGCCGGGCCAAGCCTGCGCCGAGCCGGTCGCCTGTTCCACCTCGACCACATCTTCGGTCGGGGCGTCGATGTGCACGGGGTCGGCGTCGAACGCACGGTCATCGCCAGCGACCACTGGCCGCTGTGGGTCGACGTCGTCCCCGCCGCTGTCGATCAGTCCGACTGACCGACCCTCTCTCCGGCGCTCGACCGAGTCCGGCGCTCGGCGGCTCTGCGGGCTGCGGCGCTGAGCGGCTGCGGCGCTGAGCGGCTGCGGCGCTGAGCGGCTGCGGCGCTGAGCGGCCGGCTACCCGGCGAAGCGGGCGGTGAGCGCGGCGATGTGTTCGGGGTAGACGTCGCAGCAGCCGCCGATGATGGTGGCTCCGGCCTCGACCCAGCCGGCGGCCAGGTCGGCGTAGCGGTCGGCCGTGAGGTCGTCGCGCCGTTCGAGGACCGACGTGTTGGCCGCGTAGTCGTCGGATTCGACATGATGCTCGGCGAAGGCGTTGGCGTAGGCCCCGAGCGGCAGGTCGGGCCGTAGAGCCCGGAGGGCGTCGAGGGCGGGACGGATGACCTCGGGTTGGGAGCAGTTGAACAGCACCGCCTCGATTCCGGCCGACGGGTGGGCGGCCAGCAGGTCGATGATCGCCGACACCGGTTCACCCGAGCGCAGTGTCGCATCCTCGTGGCCGGGGGTGTCGTCGAGGGTGAAGGCGAGCCACACCGGCTTGTCCGCCGGGGCGACCGCGGCCAACGTTTCGAGCAGCACCCTTGCCTCGGTGGTGCTGGAGATCGTCTCGCCGATCCACAAATCGACGTGGGGGATCTGCGATTCGATGAGGATCCGCCAGCGGTCGGGCGCGGCATCCGGTTCGAAATCGTCGGGTACGTACGAGCCGAACACCGGCGGGAGCGAACCGGCGACTCGCACCGGCCGATCGGCATCGGCCGTGGCCTTGCGGGCCAGGCGGGCCGCGAGTTCCACGAGTTCCCGGCCCCGGGCCTCGAACCGTTCGGCTCCGATGTGGAAGGGCACGACGGCGTAGGTGTTGGTGATGATGACCTCGGCCCCCGCCGCGATGAAGTTTCGGTGGGCCTCGGTGACCTGGTCGGGTGCTTCGAGCAGGGCAAGCGCCGACCATTCGGGTTGACGGAACGGGGCGCCGATGCGTCGCAGCTCCTTGCCCATGCCGCCGTCGAGGATGGTGATGATGTTCACCGTCCAAATCTAGACGTTCGAATCCACCCGGCGACACCCCCTATCGCGTTCGCGGGCCGAATCGACCACTTTCGGTCGTTTTCGCCCGTTTTCGACGCCGTAGAACCAGGCGGAGCGGGGATCGATCGCCGGTCCATGGAGCCCGCCGACGGTACCTCGGTCGGCCGCCGTGGGGTAGGGTTTGACCATGAGCGAAGGCACGTCCGGTTCGGCGGAGGGTTTGCAGGCCCTGATCGTGATCGATGTCCAGAACGACTTCTGCCCCGGCGGAGCACTGGAGGTGACCGACGGCGACGCCGTGGTGCCGGTGGCCAACGAGTTGCTGTCGGTGGGCGGCGGTTTCGACGTGCGGGTACTGACCCAGGACTGGCACCCCTCCGACCACATGTCCTTCGCCGTCAACAATCCCGGACATGAACCGTATTCGGTGATCGAGGTCGCCTACGGGCCGCAGGTGCTGTGGCCGACCCACTGTGTGCAGGGCTCGGACGGAGCGGCGTTCCATGGCGACCTGGCCGTCGATCGGGCCGACATGATCGTACGCAAGGGCTTCCGGCCCGCGGTCGACTCGTATTCGGCGTTCTTCGAGAACGACCAGACGACACCCACCGGGCTCGACGGTTATCTACGATCGCGGGGCGTCGCGTCGTTGACCATGGTCGGCCTGGCCACCGATTTCTGTGTGCGCTACTCGGCGGTCGACGGAGCGAAGCTGGGCTACGACGTGACCGTGGTGCTGGATGGGTGCCGAGCCATCGACCTCGACGGCTCCCTCGACGACGCGCTGGCCGAGATGGCCTCCGCCGGGGTGACCGTCACCGACTGAACGCTGCCCCTTGCGTGGTCGATGGCGGCGGCCGCATCGGCCAGCCCGCTCCGGGTTGACGATGGCCCGCACCTTCTCGCCTGCGTCATCGTTGTCGCTCACCGGGCGACGCTCCTCGCACTGTCCCACGCCAACCGGCTGGTCACTCGGCCAACGATACCGTGGTCGGCCTGGCCTGGGCCCGGGCCGCCCGGCTGTGGCGGCGGTCGATCCTGGTCGACCAGAGGCCGGCGACGAGGATCAGCGCGCAACCAACGAGGGTCAGGGCGTCGGGGGACTCGTCGAATGCGACGTACCCGATCACCACCGCCCCGACGAGGGTCGAGTAGCGGAACGGGGCGGAGACGCTGAGGTCGCCGACCCGAACCGTCTGGATGGCGAACACATAGCCGACGATGAGGAAGGCGCAGGCGAAGGCGAGATAGACGAGGGCCCGAGTGGTCGGCGGGTTCCAGCCGGTGAGGACGGTGAGGACGCCGGTCATCGTGGTGATGGCGACGGCGGTGACGAGCGCGATCGGAAGAGCCGGGGTGTCGGCGGCCACGCTGCGAGTGGCGATCTCACGCACGACGATGCCGGCGGCACTGGCGGCGACAACGAGCGACCAGGCGGAGAAGTCGTCGGGTGTTGGCCGCATCACGGCGATGACGCCGGCGAACCCGAGGCCGACGGCGAGGTAGTGGGCAGGGGTGACGCGCTCGCCGAGCGCCACGGCCGCAACGAGGGTCACGGCGAAGGGGACCAGCATGAGGATGGTCTGGGCGTTGGCGAAGTCGAGGTTCACGAGGGCGGCGAAGAACAGGGCGGTCGACACCACCTCGGCACCGACACGGATGAGCACCGGTCGCTTGAGCACGTAGGCTCGGATGGGTTGCTGTTGTCGTTGCTGTCGTTGGGCGCGTCGGTGTCGGGTGGCGGCGAAAGCGGCGAAGAGACCCGTCATGGCGATGCCCCGGATAAACAACGCCTGGTACACGACGAGCCCGGCGTCGGTGGCGGCTCGGATGAAGGCGTCGTTGATGACATAGCCGAGCGACCCGATCACCATGTAGAGCGACCCGAGGACGTTGGGTGAGAGCGACTGCCTGGCCGAGAGCGGCTGCCTGGTCGAGGGTGCCCGAGTCATCCCCCATTCTGGGGTTCCGCAGCCCCATTTCCGGTGCCTGGCAGCCCCAGAACCGTTGTCCGATCACCGACCGCCGGTCACGAACCCGTGTAGAGCCCGCGGACCAGACGCCCGGGCACGAACGGATCTCGACCGAGCGGGTCGCGGGCCAATCGGTCGGCTATCACCATGATCACGCTTGGATTGTGGGCCAGTCCGTAGTGGGTGCCCCGGACCTCGACGTTCTCCCGTCCCGGTCCGGGGTCGACGAGCGAATCCCTCCAGTCGACGACCGAGTCGCTCTTGGAGTAGATCGACGAGGTCGGAGTGTCCGGAGGCGACCAGGCCCGCTTCGCCTCCATTGAATGCAAGGGGCTCCCGAGCGTGACGACCTGACGCACCAGAGCCGGCCGGACGCGAGCCAGGTGACGACCAAACACGCCACCGAGGCTCCAACCCACGACATCGAGTGGCACGCCGTGACGGTCGTGCAGATCCTCGAGTCGGTCGATCAAGGCGGCGATGGTCGCTTCGTGGAGTCCACGGTTAACGCCGAGACCCCAGCCGTGGGGCCGGTATCCGAGGAGGCGTAACACCAAGCGGAGCGGGATGGTCTGAGTGTCCGAGGCGGTGAAGGCGGGAATCACCAGCACCGGCCGACTGTCGCCGCGGGGAAGAAGCACAAGGAACGGCAAGGCCACGACGAACGCCGCCAGCTCGCCGAACACCCGGAGCCAAACCGGATCGAGCCGAACCAACCGTGAACGCCGGTCGGAAGGTGGATCGCCCATCCGACAATCCTACCGACACCCACCGGTCCAGCCTTCGTGTCTGGGACTAGCCCGGGCCCTCCACGCGCCGCTGCACACCGTCGACGAACTCGAGGTGTGGCAGTCGACGACCGGGCAGGCCTCGCCGATGAACTCGATCCCCGTACAACCCGCGATTTAGGGTTCTTTTAGACCACCGTTAGGAGCCTGTCGCCCGGGTCCGCGGGATACTTCTACCGGAGCTCGACAGCGGTTCCACAGACAACGAAAGGGGAACGAAGCGTATGGGTCGACTGCTCGACGCACTTCGAGGACGACGCCGGCAGCCGGCCCGAATCGAGCCTCCCCGGCTCAGTCCGAGCTGCCGAACGATCCGGCGGCTCGGGTTCTCCCACCGCTGCTGCCACCGAACCATCCCCATCGCACCACGCTGATCCACCTGGCCGGGGTCCTCCAAACCACTCTGCCAATGCGGACTGACGGAGCCGCCTGGGCCGTCGCCGGCCGAGGAGCTCGAACGGGTTGATCGAGGGTCCGACGACGAATCCTCCGTCACCCGGAACGAGCTGACGCGACAACCGGGCCCAATAATGGCCTGCCACTTGGCCATGTCTTGGCCGATCGTTGCCCGTTCCGACATTGCCAGAGCCCGTGGCATCGTCCAAGATCGTTGACGGGCGACGGTATCACCGAATTTTTCAGTGCGGACTGAGGAAATCACCTGGGCGCCGTTGGGATCGTGATCCCCCCGGCGCCCAGTTGATTTTTTGCGGAGCCTGTCAGCCGGCGGCCCTGGCCTGGGCCAGCCACTGGTCGACCGCCGGCCGGTTCTCCGTGATCCAGTCCTGGGCGTGTCGCTCGAGATCCTCGGGCGACGTCTCCCCCGTGTCGTACTTCACGTTGGCCAGCGCCACGTCGAGCACCTTCAACTGCACCTGCTCGAACAGCACCCGGGCCGACGGATTGGCGTCGAGGAAATCATTGCGGGCGGTCACCTTGATGTCGGCGGCCGGCCATCCCAGCCAGCACGGATCGCCGGTGCAGGCCGGACCGAGCGCCGGAGGCTGACCGTCGTTGAAGTCGTACTCGGGCGTGATCGATCCGTCGAGCATCTTCTCCTGGCCGCCGATACTCAGCCACATCACGTTGTCACCGGGACGCAGCCGGGTCAGGTACCCGGACGGGCTCCACGTGTACTGCAGCACGGCGGTTCCGCCGTCGACCTGCCCGACCGACTCGTCGACCATGGCGTCATAGTCGCCGCTGATCTGCTCCAGGTTCGACCATCCGTTGAACTCGATCAGCTCGTTCAAGATCTTGTAGCAGCCCCAGTCGTCGGGACAGCCGTGCACATCGGCCAGGCCGTTGCCGTCGGCGTCGAACAATTCCACGAGCGCCGGGTCGCTGTTGATCTGGTCGAGGGAGGAGATGCCGAACTCGTCGGCCACCGGTTTGGTGATGACGACACCCTCCAGCCCGGCGGCCGGCAGGAGGTTGCCGAGTGAAGTCACGTGGTCGCTGACCTTCGACCCGTCGCCGAGCTCCTCGTCGATGAAGGTCTGATGGTTCGGCAGCCACGAGTTGGTCCAGAAATCCATGGTGCCCTCGGCCATCGCCTTGAAGGCGTCGGTCGGTCCGAGTTCGTTGGCCCCCGGGTCGCTCACCGTGTAGCCGAGTTCCTCGAGCAGCGACTTGAACAGGGCGGCCTGGAAGTACCCGGTGCTCCAGGTGGCCCGGCCGACGGTGACGGACACCCCGGCACCCGGGGTCGGGTTGGCCGATGCGTCGGTCGACGGAGCGGCGACCGCCTGACCATCGCCGGAGTCGAGCGACGACGAGCTGACGACCTGGTCGGCACGTGGTCCGCCCGGCGCGTCGAACAACGGAGGGATGCCGGCGACGCCGATCAGGTAGCCGCACAGTGCGATGAGCGCAGCTTCGAAACCGAGCCGGATGTTGCGCGACCGATCGGTCTGCGGGGCTCGGCGGTGGTCGATGGTGTTTTGCGTGTCCATTGAGCGAACGTCCTGGTGTTTGCCTCTGTTGTACGAACGTCGACGGGCCGGTTGGCACCGACCGGTCCACGAATCGATCTGATCTAGGAGTCGATACTGATCTCGATACGCCGGTTCCTGGACCGGCCTTCTTCGGTCGAATTGTCATCGATCGGCTGCTCCGGGCCCGCGCCCTGCACCCGGATGCGCTCGGCCGGCACGCCAAGCTCGGCCAGACGGGCGCGGATGTTGTTGGCCCGTCGCAACGACAGTTCGATATTGAACGAGTAGGGTCCGACGTCGTCGGTGTGACCGGTGATTGTCATCGTCCACGTCGGATTGACGATCATCAGATCGGCCAGCGTCGACAGCACCGCCGGGTCGCCGGAGATCTGATCCTGGCCCGAGCCGAACAACAGCGCGTCGGCCACGATCACCTTGCCGCTCGGTGCCGGCGCACCCGCCTGCACCGTCAGGTTGTCGACCACGTCGACCCCCATGCCCGACAGGGCGATGAACGCCGCCCGGAGTTGGTCGGCCGTCTGCTCGTCGGGCACCATGCCCTCGAAACTCACCCGACCGGACTCGACGACCAGATACGCCCCCTCGTCGGCCGACCCGAACAGGCCGTCAGCCGCACCGTCGTCACCGGCGGCCGCCGCTTCCTGGCCGGCCACCAGCGCCGGGTCACGATTGTCGAACACGGTGGTCGCCGCGGAGAGCTGGGCCCGCAGCACAATCTCACGTTCACCGGCGTGGGCGGCGACGTAGAATCCCTCGCTGCCTGCCAGTGCTCTGGTCAGATCGATCGGACTGGCGTTGACGCAGCGGGGCACCGAGTTCTCGACCTCGCCGAGGTCCACAACGATCGGTCCGGCCTTGGGAAACTCGGCCTCGTGGATGTAGGCGTTGTACCGGCCGTTCATCGCCGGCGAGTCGAACACGTGACAGACCTGCCCCGTCAGTGCATTCAGATACAGCTCGACGGTCCCGGTCGACCCGGTACCGGTGTAGGGATCGATAAGCGCCAGTTCCAACCCGACGAGACCATCCTCGTCGGCCGCCGGCAACGCAGCCGGACTGAGCGGCGCCAAGTCCTCCTGGGCACTGGCACCACCCTCACTGTCGTTGGTTTGACCGACATCGGCCGTGTCGCCGCCGATCGTGATCTCCTGACCGCCATCGGAGCCGCGGAACATCCAGCCGACGAGCCCGGCCAGCACAACCAGAGCGGCCACGGCGCCGACGACCGGTAGCGGACCGGACCGCATGGCGTCGAAAGGGCTCGACGAAGCGTTTCGGGAAGCGCCACGACCACCGTCGAAACCGCCACCGTCGAAACCGCCGACGGCCGGGTTGCGACCGGTCGGCACTCCCCCCGGGGGAACCTGGTTCATAGGCAGTGAGGCCGGGGTGGAGGCCGGAACTGCACCCGGCATGCGAGGACGACCCATCACGCCGTCCGGATCGTTGATGGCCGGCTCCTGTCCCGTCGAATTGATCACCGGTACCTGGCCGGTCGGCGACAGGGGCGCATTCGGTGGGACCGCGACCCCACCGGACGCCGGGTCGAACCAAGGCGCCACGTACCGGTCGTCGGTGTAGTCGGGCAGCGAAGGATCGTCGAGCG
>JAOUGG010000607.1 GCA_029857855.1 Acidimicrobiia bacterium
CGGTCCGCCACCTGGCCGGTCTCGGCCGACGACGGATCGGACTGATCAGCCCGCCCTCGAACTCCACGGCCGGACTCGACCGCCGCAATGGTTTCCTCGACGGCCTGACCGAGATGGAGCTCGACATCGACGGGCGCATCGCGGAGGGCAACTGGACCGAGGAGTCGGGTCGGGTGGCCATGGAAGGTCTCCTGACGTCGTCGACGCCGGGGCCCGACGCGGTGTTCGTCGGCTCCGATCGCATGGCCGTCGGCGCCCTGCGGGCCATTCGTGAAGCCGGCCTGTCCTGCCCAGACGACATCGCGCTGGTGTCCTTCGATGGCATCCTGCCGCCGGATCAGACCATGCCCCGGCTGACGTCGGTGGCCCAACCGGTGGCCGAGGTCGGCGAGCGGGCCGCCCGCCTGCTCCAATCGGTCGTCGCCGGTACCGTCACCACGCCGGAACACGTCGTGTTCCCGACTCGGCTGGTCATTCGTGAGTCCTGCGGTTCCGGCGAAACGAATGGAGCCTGATCGATGGCCGACACGGCAATGTCCGGCGGAGGCTTGACCAAATGGAACCGTCAGGACCATCCGATCGCTCAGGACTTCCACACCTACGCCGTGGAGTGGGAGCCCGACGAGATCAGGTGGTACTACGACGGCGAGCACTACCACACCGTCGATCGGCAGAGAAGGCCGGGCAGCTGACCCAGGCTGAGAAGAACTCGATCACGCCCGACGAGGTGGCCGATCTGGCGATCGGATCGGTACTGTCGGGTTCCGGCGGGAATCCCAATCCCAACACACCGGCGACGTGGCGGGCCATGGTCGAGGAGTATCTCGACGCCGCCACCCGGTCCCGCCTCGGCATCCCCCTCCTGTACGGTACCGATTCGGTGCACGGGCACGGCAACGTGAGCGGAGCGACAATCTTTCCCCACAACATCGGCCTCGGCGCCACCGGCGACCCGGCGCTGGTCGAGGCCGCGTTCCGGGCCACCGCCGTCGAGACCGCAGCCACCAGTGCCCGTTGGGCCTTTGCCCCGACCCTGGCCGTCGCCCTCGACCCGCGATAGGGCCCGCACCTACGAATCGTTCGGCGACGACCCCGACCTGGTCAGCGAGCTCGGAGCGGCGGCGGTACGGGGCCTGCACGGTGACGGTGCGATCCCGAAGGTGTCCTGCCGTTGGAACCGGCGACGGTACTCGTGGCCGGCGAGGGAGCCGACGACATCGGCCTGCAGTGCGGCGGTTGGACGATCGAGTGGCAGGGTGGCCGAGGCCCGATCACCGAGGGAACGACCATCGTCGACGGGCTGCAGCGATCCGAGCACGGACTCGACACTGTTCACGAACCGTCCGGCCGATTCGCCGAGACCACCCGCGCCCCCTACGGTGTTGTTGTCTTGGCCGAGCCGCCGAACTCGGAGGGATCGGGCGACCGAGCCGACCTCACCCTTCCCGTGGAGGATCTGGAGCTGGTCAAACGGGTTCGTCGCCACGTCGACCGGTTGGTGCTGGTGCTGGTCACGGGCCGTCCACTCATCCTGGACTCGGTGATCGATCACTGCGACGCTATCGTTGCCGCCTGGCTGCCCGGCAGTGAGGGTGACGGCATCGCCGACGTGCTCACCGGTGCCGCCCCGTTCACGGGACGGCTTCCGCGGCGCTGGCACGAGCCGGAGGGGTCGGTCGATCATCCGACTTCATGGAAACAACCGTTATGGGATCGTGGACACGGGATGGTGACGTGATGGAAAACCAGATGCAGGCAACCGGCGAGTTCGTCGACGCCGACGGCATGACGTGGTACCGCATCGAGAACCACGATCTGCTCGACCCGTTCCTCGTCAGCCTCGTCACACCAGATGACCAGTGGGCCTTCATCTCCTCGGGCGGAGCACTCACCGCCGGACGACGAAGCGCCGAATACTCCTTGTTCCCCTACGAGACCGACGATCGCCTCCATCGCAGCGGAGGCCGCACCGGTCCGCTCACCCTAATCCGGCTCGAGGGTCGATCCGATGTCTGGCAGCCCTTCGATCTCGACACACCGATCGGCCACACCCACCGGTCACTGGCCAAGACGGCCTTCGGTGACCGTCTTCGCTTCGCCGAACACCATCCCGACCTGGGTATGACGTTCGAGTACACATGGGCCACGGCCGGGCGGTTCGGGCTGGTCCGAAGCTGCCGGCTGTCCCTCGACCACGACCGGGACCCGGTCGAGGTGACGATCCTCGACGGGTTGGTCGACGTGCTCCCGGCCGGGGTCGAGCTCGCCTCGCAGCAGGCGTCGAGCACCCTGGTCGACGCCTACCGCCGCACCGAGCTCGACGACGCCGGGGATCCGGACGGCGAAGCGGCCGGCGATCTGGCCCTGTTCACGCTCGAGGCATTGGTTTCGGACAAGGCCGACCCCGCTGAGGCGCTCACTGCGAACGTCGTCTGGGGCTACGACCTCCGGGAATCGACGACAGGGTCGACGATGCTGCTTTCGGAGCGGCAGGTCCGGCGGTTCCGTTCCGGTCTCGACGTCTCCGCCGAGCGCCTCCGGACAGGAGTGAAGGGGGCGTACCTCAAGGTCGCAACCGCCCAGCTCGCCGCCGGGGAGGATCTCCGATGGACCCTGGTGGCCGATGTCGATCTCGACCACCAGGCCGTCGTCGAGCTGGCCGGATTTCTCCACCACCGGTCCGACCAGACTACGGCGATATCCGGCGCCGTCGAGGCCGAACTAGAACAGGCCCATCGAAGCATCGGCGAACTCGTCGGCGACGCCGACGGGCGGCAGGTGACCGCCGACAAACGCTCCACCGTCCACCACTTCGCCAACGTCCTGTTCAACTGCATGCGTGGCGGCGTCTTTCCCGACGACCACCGGGTCGTCGTCGACCAGTTGGCCCGGTTCGTGTCGGCTCGGGACCACCGGCGGCACGAGCGATTGATGGAGTTGATCGCCGGCTTGGATCCCGTCGTCGACATCGACACCGTGCGGCGGGCCGTGGCGTCCGACGACGACATCGGCCGCCTGGTAGACGAGTACCTGCCGCTCACCTTCAGCCGGCGACACGGAGATCCGAGCCGACCGTGGAACTCGTTCCGGATCCCCGAGCCGATGCCCGACGGCCGTATGGCCATCGGCTATCAGGGCAACTGGCGTGACATCTTCCAGAACT
>JAOUGG010000608.1 GCA_029857855.1 Acidimicrobiia bacterium
CCGCCGGTCGATCTCGGTCCGCATCGACTTCGGCAGCGTCGAGATGTCGATCGGGTTCCGCGACTCGTCGTAGAGTCCGTGCCACAGCTGATCGAGGCGATACACCGGCGCATCGCCGAGCAGCGCGGCCCACTCAACACGATCCGGGGTCCAGGGCGACCGGGTGACGGAAGCGGTGAGCTTGTCGGGGACGGGTTGGTCTGTGGTGAGTTCGTCGGGGGCGGTCACGGGCGCCTCCAAGCCGTGTAGGTGCCGTGCACGGTGAAGCCGAGCTTCCGATAGGTGGCAATCGCAGCCTCGTTGTCGGACTCCACATAGAGCATGCCGGTGGCGAGTCCCTGATCGGCGAGCCAACGAAGTCCCGCAGTGGTCAGACCCGTTCCGTGGCCCTCCCCGTGGTAGGCCGGGTCGACGGCGATGACGTAGATCTCACCCAGCGCGACCCGGCCGGGACGCTCGCCGTGAATCTTCGTCCAGCAGAAACCGACCATCGGATGCTCGATGGCACGGGGGTCGTCCGGGTCGGCGTCGAGTATCCGCACCGACTCCGGTTGGAACGAGGGCGCACGGAAACCGGATTCGAGATCCGAGAGCCGCTGGTCGCTCTGATCGGGATGGTAGGCGAAGGCCCGGTTGTTGACCTCGAGGAGCCGCCTGGTGTCGAGGTCGGGCTCGATCGGGCGGGTGCGGTCCTCCTCGTCGGGGCGAGCGGGCACGGGGAGCGGGCAGCGCATCTGGTGGAGCGAGCGCACCGGTCGGAGCCCGAGCCGCTCGGCCAGCCGATCGTGCCAATCCTGCCGAGGGCGTCCCCACAGTTCGAACTCCAGGTCCGCCGACGGCAGTGACGAGCGATGGTCGAAAATCCTGGTCGCCCGGTCGATCATCGACACCATGAGCGACTCGAGTGTCGTCTCGGCGTTGGCGGTGCCGTCGGCGAGTTCGGCGATGCGCTCCGCATCGGCGACGACGTCGAGCTGGAAACGGCCCCGCGAGGATCCGGCCGCCACATAGGCCATCGCCTCGTCACCGTGGCGGGCCAGGACGAGCACCGATCCGTCGCTGGTCCGATCGTGGGGTTCGAAGCGGTCGTCGGCGTGGTCCGGTCCGACCGCCCGCTCGAGTACGGCGGCAGCCTCCCGGCGGCCCGACGTCGATTCGTCGGCCGAAGCGACATCCACGGCGGCCACGGCGAAGGGTGCTGGAGGCTCGGATGTTGAGGGCACGGACACGAGCACCAACGTAGCCCGCCGTGCTGCCCGGGCCACGGTGCGGACTCTGCCCGGGCGACACCGAACGCCGGGTGTACCGCCCGTGGCAGCGGACGGAGGCGTGCGTATGCTTGGAGCCCGAATCCGTGGGAGGAGATCACATGGCGAAACCACGATCGCCCAAGGGTCGGGCGCGGCGCACGCACGAACGGCTCGCCCAGGAGTATCCGGACGCCGAGTGTGAGCTCGATCACGAGAACCCCTTCCAGCTTCTCGTGGCCACCATCCTGTCGGCCCAGGCAACCGATGTCGGGGTCAACAAGGTGACACCGGGTCTGTTCGCCCGATTCGGCGATGCCGAAGCCTTGGCCGGAGCCTCCCATGAGGAGGTCGAGCAGCTCATAGGATCGCTCGGCCTGTTCCGGAACAAGGCGAAGAGCATCATCAAATGCGCCAAGCAGCTCGTCGAACGACACGACGGAAGGGTGCCAACCTCGATGACCGACCTCACCGCCCTCGCCGGGGTCGGTCGCAAGACCGCCAATGTGGTGCGCAGCGTAGCGCTCGATCTGCCGGGACTGCCGGTCGACACTCACGTTCTTCGGCTCAGCCGCCTCCTCGAACTCACGACCGAAACCGATCCCGTCAAGGTCGAATACGATCTGAACCCGATGATCCCGGCGACCGAGCGGGGCGTGTTCAGCCTGAGGATGATCCTTCATGGCAGGCGTGTCTGCGTCGCCCGCCGCCCGAACTGCGCCGAATGCGTTCTGAACGACTTCTGTCCGTCGGTTCAGATCTAGCAGGCTGTGGACCCTTGAGACCTGTGGTGGGACGCCAGGTTCGCCAACCAGCGCAATCTGCCGCGCCACCTGGTCTGCGACCAGGGTCAAATCCGGGTAACCGGAAACCAGAGCTACTTCGTTTGAATATCCAAGCCGTGGTGAAAAACTTTGCGAATATCCACCAAAGCAAGAACGGGGTTGAATAGTCTTACTGCTACCAGGTTCCCGCCACCTGGTAGCAGCGAGATCGGGGATCCGCCGCCCCGTATCGCGCCGTCAGCGCCCTCTTCTGAGGGCGCTGACGTATTTTTCGGGACTCCAGGTCGCCCGATTTGCCGCTAGGCCTCGGTACGGCAGCGCACCGGCTGTCCGGCTGTCCGGCTGTCCGGCTGTCCGGCTGGTCGACGTCCGTCCGGCTTTTCCGACGCATCCATTTATCATGAACATTCGTGGATGCGATGATCTATTTGGTGGAGAAAGGTCCTGAATGGGCCTGCGTATTGACTCTGCTGTGATGAGCACCATGCGACAACAGCGACAATGCTGGATGGCTACCGGGGTCGGGTGATCTTCGCCAGTCGCCGACTGGCGGTGGTGAGCTGACGCTCGACCTCCAGGAGGTCGATGACCGGATCGTTGTCGTCGTCGGCCGACCGTGCCACCTCGCCGAGCCGGCGAACGACGTCCTCCAGCGTGGACGAGAGCGAGCTGAGCAGGTGATAGTCGATGGCCATCCGGTTTCTCCTGGATGTGGGCGTCGGACCGGAACGGGGCAACCGGTAGCTGTCTGACACGCTACCGTTCGAAGTGGCTGCCACCGGCAGCACCAACCCGGTCGGGCCCGACCCCGCTCGTGCCCCGAAGCCCGGATGTGCCCAACTTCGAAGGTGAGAGCCTGACATGCTAGCCACGCTTGATCTGAGAGGCCGCGATCTCGGCGGCGACGTCGCCAAACTCCTGCCCCGCCCGGTCATTGCGGGCGAGGAGCCACGCCGCGTGGTCGCCGACATCATCGGCGACGTGCGAGCGCACGGGGACCGTGTGCTCACCGAGCTCACCGCCCGCTTCGACGGCGTCACCCTCGAGGCCATCGAGGTCCCGACCGAGGCACTCGACGCGGCAGTCGAGTCGCTCGAACCCGAGCTACGAGCGGCGATGGAGGCGGCGAT
>JAOUGG010000609.1 GCA_029857855.1 Acidimicrobiia bacterium
TGTCATCGTCTACCTGCGGACGCTGCAGCAGCAGAGTCTCGACCCGCTCGACATCGCGGCCGCCGGTGATCCGGCCGACGCCCAGGATGCCGAGAGCCAGGTTGCGTTCGAAGAGGCGCAGAAGATCCGCGGCGACATCATGGCCGAGGTCGAGCGCTCGATCGCCGACGGCGAGTTCGCAACCATCGGTGAAGCCGTATTCAACCTCGGGTTGAACTCCGGGTTTGGTGCCGGTTCGTACTCGTGCGGCCGCTGTCACACGGCGGGTTGGTCGCTGGGCCTCGATGTCGTGCCCGACATCCTCGACGAGGGCGTGGCCGGCTGCGGCGGCGGCAACCCATCGGGCATCGGCTACAACCTGTGCAACGGTTCGACCAAGGAGACGTTCCCGGACGACACCTGGCTGCTGCCCGACGGCAGCTGGTACGAAGTGGCCGACTTCAACGATGCCACCCGGACCGAACCGTTCCCCGGCAATCCGGTCGACTACGACGGCACCTATCTGCTTGCCGCCGACGGGAGCCAGGTTCCCCTCGACGATCAGGGTGAGCCGGTCGACGGCAACGGTGTCCCCTACCTGATCCTTGGCCCCGGCCCCGAGGGCGATGAGGCCCGCAACGGTGATCTCGCTTCGTGCGAATACGTGTCGCAGCTTTGGGAGTACACGAACAATCCGTCCGGTGCGTATGACTTTGCGGTTGGCGACGACTATCCGATCGCCCCCGACACCGTGTTCGAGACCGATGAGAACGGTGCGTTCATCGATCCGGAGCCATTGATTGCAGACGACCTCGACGTCGAGGTGCTCACACTCGACAGCGGGGCGCTCGCCACCGGCTGTGAGATCGTCGACATGCCGCCGAGGACCAGCCGGGCCCACTACGACTTCATCTTCAACGGCGCCGAGGCAGGCAGTGGTTATGGCCGAGGCAAGATGAGCGGCGCCGGTATGATGCCCGGCTTCGGCAAGATCCTGCCTCAGGAGTACATCGAAGCCGTGGTCGAATACGAGCGAGGTCTGTGATGACGACACTGGCGACACAACTGGCCCTCATCGACGGCATCGGCTTCGATCCCTTCTTCCGTGGCTTTCTCAGCGTCATGGTCGGTGTGGTCGTGCTCATCGGTGGCACCTACCTGCTGATCGCCACCAACGCCGGTACCCGCGGTGGGTTCATGATCGCCATGGCCGGTCTCTTCGGCTGGATGTTCCTGATGGGCACCATCTGGACGGTCTACGGCATCGGCTGGCGAGGTAATCCACCCACATGGGAGCTGGTGGAGATCGACGTCGATGACGTGGCCGAGACCGACGACGGCCTGCTCTTCTCCGAGATCGAGGGCGCTTCCGATCTGGGCGGTGTAACGCTCGAAGCACCCGGTGTGGACGATCCTGACGAAGCCCAAGCCGCGGCTCTCGCCCAGTCGGAGGATCTCGACCTCGGCGACTGGCGATACCTGCCGACCTCGGACTCGACCCGGGGTGAGGCGCAGGCCGCCGCCGACGCCCACCTGTTGGAGGAAGGCGTCTACAGTGCCGGCCAGTACCTGCCGCTGCAATTCGGTGGCTTCACCCGAGGCGGCAAGCCGATCCTGGAGATCGACGAGGACACGAACTTCTTCTCGGAGCAGGCATCCCGTGTCGCCCACTTCTTCGACGAGACCTTCCTGCATCCCGCCCACAGCCAGGAGTTGATGGTCATCCAGACCAGGGCCATCGTGGCCAAGCCGGCGTTGCCCGGCCAGCCACCGCCCGTGGCCGAGATCGATCCCGACGCCCCGCTGGTCTCGGTGGTGATGGAGCGCGACCGTGGAGGTCCCGTCCCCAACATCATCAGTGGGCTACGCTTCACCCCGTTCATGTTCACGGTCTTCAATGGGCTCGTGTTCGCCGTCCTCGCCTGGGGGCTGCACAACCGTGACCGGCGTGAGGCGGAGATCCGAGCTGCCGTCGGCTAAGCAATCCGGACCGGCAGCGGCGCCGGATCCGACCACCAAAAGATCTTTTCGTTCACCAAGAGCAGAGGAGGACCACATGGCTCAGTACCTACCGGTTCTGGCCCTGTTGATCCTGGCTGCGCTGTTCGCCGGCTTGAGCATTGTCGCTTCCAAGCTGTTGGCACCGCGCAACCCGACAGTCGAAAAACTCGCACCCTACGAGTGCGGCATCATTCCCGGCCGTGAGCCCCCGGAACGTTTTCCGGTGCGGTTCTATCTGGTCGCGATGCTGTTCGTGATCTTCGACATCGAGATCGTGTTCCTCTACCCGTGGGCCATCGCCAGCGGGCGGCTCGGACTCGCCGGTTTTCTCGCAATCCTGATCTTCTCGGCGCTGCTGTTCGAGTCGTTCGTCTACCTCATCTCCAAGGGTGCCCTCGATTGGGGTCCGCTGCAGGTCAACCGCATGCAAGTGGATCGTGACATCATGCGCTCGGCCGGTCGGACCTCGGAATCGACGATCCGTCGGGTCGGGTTCGAAGGCCGCTACGAAAATGCCGAGGAGTTCGGCGCCGCGATGTCACCGCGTGGCGGTGATCTCGGGTTGCCCGGTGATCCGGCGAGCGACGAAGACCGACGAGACCATCATGAGGAGGTGTCGGTCTAGATGGGAATCGTTCGGAACGTCCAGGATCACGGCTTCGAGGGCCTCGACCACAACATCATCACCGCGCCGTTGGAGCGGCTGGTCACCTGGTCCCGATCCCGGTCCTCGTGGCCGGCCACCTTCGGCCTGGCCTGCTGTGCCATCGAGATGATGGCCACCGGCGGTTCGCACTACGACCTCGCCCGCCTCGGTATGGAGGTCTTCCGGGCGTCCCCCCGCCAGGCTGACGTGATGATCGTCGCCGGTCGGGTCAGCCAGAAGATGGCACCGGTGCTGCGCCAGATCTACGACCAGATGATGGAACCCAAGTGGGTCATCTCGATGGGGGTCTGCGCCTCCAGCGGTGGCATGTTCAACAACTATGCCATCGTGCAGGGAGTCGACCAGGTCGTACCGGTCGACGTTTACGCCCCCGGTTGTCCCCCCGGCCCGGAAACGCTGCTGCACGCCATCGAGACCCTGCGCTACAACATCGAGACCGGGGAGCTGCTGCGCCGCCGCGAATCGACCGGTACCGGCGCCAACATCACGATCGAGCAGC
>JAOUGG010000028.1 GCA_029857855.1 Acidimicrobiia bacterium
GGTTGCGGGCGACCTGGGCCTCCCGGTAACGGGCCAGGAATTCTGCGGAGTACGGCGGCTGATTCGGGTTGGCCGGGTCGTAGAGGTTGAGCGACGGCTCCCGATCGAAGGGCCGGGTCTCGTCGAGGACCGACGGGTCGATCCACTCGGTAAGGGTGCCGTGGCGGCTCACGTGGGCGGCCAGCATCATCACCGCGGCGGCCGGTGGAATCTGCTCGGGGGCGACCTCGTAGGGATCGCCGGCCGGGGTGTCGCTGATGCCGAGACCCCGGTTGGCGACGGCCTGGTAGTACATCGACAGCGAGCCGCCGCCCGACCAACCGGCCAGCACCACCTGCTCGTAGCCCCACCGCTGCCGGGCGTCGGCCACGACCCGGCCGAGGTCGGCCACCACCTTCTCCATGATGAGCGCCGAGTCGGTGCCCCGGTAGCGCGAGTTGGCCCAGATCACGTGATGCCCGGCCCGGGCCAGGCCGTTGACGATCGGCAGGTACATGCCGCCGCCGGTCGGGTGCATGAACACGACCACGGTTGACGACGGAGAGTCGACCGGTCGCACCAGATGGCAGTCGAGTCCGATGATGTCGCCGCCGCCACCATAGGTGTCGCTGAACGCGGCCGACTCGGTGTGCACCACCACGTAGGCCTGGCGCTCACAACCCTGCGGTGTGCCCGGTATCCGCGGCGCTGTCATCGGGGTGGTGTGTCAGTCGGAGGTCGGGTAGGGGACCGGCGGATCCGGGTAGCTGGCGTTGGCCCGGATCACGTCGTCGGGGATCTCCAGCATCTTCCGGTACATCTTCTCCGGGTAGCCGAGCTGTGGCTTGTTGGGATCATACGGAGGCTGGGACAGCGGAGACGCCTCCCGGTCGGGCACGAACGGCTCGGGATTGCGGTAGCGGTGGAGTTCCTCGGCGCTGATGCCCGCCAGCTCGACCACCTCGGAGTCGATCCAATGGTCGCCGTCGATCGCGGCGTCCGACGTGGCCACCTCGAGCACCATGTTCTCCGGTCCGCCGAAATAGATCGACTGGCAGATGCCGTGGTCGATGTGACCGATCACGTTGACACCCTTGGACCGGATTCGGTCCCGCATCGCCAGTAGCTCCTCGACGGTGTCGACTTTGAACGCCAGGTGTTGCATGGTCCCCGGCGCACTGGGCCGCTCGGCGGTGCCCGAGTGGCTGACCCCGAACTGTGGTTCGACGTCGTGGTTGGCCGGCAGCTCGACGAACGAGATCGAGCAGTGGTCGTCGAGGCGGCAGAACGCATGCCACGCCCCCTCGACGCCGTGCATCCAGAAAAGCCCAACCAGCTCGGCCCCCAGCACGTCGCTGAAGAACTCGATCTGGCCCTTGATGTCCTTCGTGCTGATGGCCAGGTGATGGACGCCGTTGACCCGAATCGACATGTCCCCACATTAGTTGGCCTCCCGGGGACCGACCCACCCGCCCCCCAACCCGAGCCCTCGGAGTTGGAGCGGGCGGGTGGACGGATCCGAGACCGCTCGGTGGGCTCGACTACATTGGCCAATCGTGACCGAGTTCGCCCACCGCCTGGCCCGGATCCTGGCCGACCGGAGCGACACCCTCTTCGGCGTCCCGGGGGGTGGGCCGAACCTCGACGTCGTCGGCGCTGCGACCGCCGAGGGGATGCGGTTCGTTCTGGCCCACGCCGAAGCGTCGGCGGCGATCATGGCCTCCACCTACGGGTTGCTCACCGGCGGTCCGAGCGGGGTGGTCGTCACCCGGGGACCTGGCGCCACGTCGGCGGCCAACGGGGCGGCCCAGGCCACCCTCGACCGCTATCCACTCGTCGTCATCACCGATACGGTGACCGCAGCCCAGACTCCCCGGATCTCCCACCAACGGTTTGACCAGCGGGCCCTGTTTCAGCCGATCACGGTGGCCTCGATCACGGCATCGTCGTCGGCCGCCCCCGCCGAGGCCGCCGACGACGAGCCTGTCGAGCACGCGGCCGCCGACCTTGGCACAATCATCGACCGGGCCGCCCAGTGGCCGCTCGGTGCCGTCCACCTCGACTACGATCCGACCGCTACCACCGACCAGCACGCCCCGCCTCATCTCGTGCCGCCGGCCCTCCCGCCGGTTGCCGACCGGATCGGCCCGGCGGCCGAGCTGATGATGCCGAGCCGCCGGCCCGTTGTGATCGTGGGTATGGAGGCGGCCTGGCTCGATCACCAGGCGGCACTCACCGGCGCTGAGCCGCCGATCCGACGCCTCGTCGAGGAGCTCGCGTGCCCGGTGCTCACCACCTACCAGGCCGTTGGCCTCGTCCCGACTGAGGGCACGCTCAACGCCGGCATCTACACCAACGGAGCGCTTGAACAGCCGGTGCTCGACGAGGCCGACCTGCTGCTCATGATCGGCGTCGACACCGTCGAACCCATCCCGACCGCCTGGCGTCAGACCGCACCGGTCATCACCATCTCCGCGGCCGACCCGATCGACGCCTTCATCCCGGCCGACGTCTCCCTCCACGGCGACCTCGCCACGATGGCCCACCAACTGGTGTCGACCGTCCGCCACCGGGAGTGGGCCCACACCTGGTCGCCGGATGCGGCCGCGGTACTGCGAGCCGACGCCCGCCGGGCGCTCCGCCCCAACGCACGTCCGCTGGCATCGGCTGCGCCCGGTGGTGCCACCGGCGAACGGTTCAGCCCGGTCACCCTCGTCGACGCGCTGCTCGACGGCTTGGCCGGTGCCGACCAGCCGCCCGTCGCCACCGTCGACGCCGGCGCCCACTTTCTCGCCATCATGCCCCGGTGGCCGGTGGCCAGGCCGTTCGATCTGCTCATCAGCAACGGGCTGGCCACGATGGGCTTCGCCGTGCCCGCCGCCATCGGCGCTGCGCTCGCTCATCCCGGTCGCCCGGTGCTGGCGTTGTGCGGCGACGGCGGATTGTCGATGACGATGGCCGAGCTCGAGACCATCGCCCGGCTCGACCTGCCGATCACGGTCGTCGTGTTCAACGACTCGGCGCTCAGCCTGATCGCCGTCAAGCAAGAGCCGGGTCACGGGGGGGACGCGGCAATTCGCTACCGCCCGACCGATTTCGCTACCATCGGACGGGCGAGCGGCCTCGACGGGTTCGTTGCCGACAGCGCCGATGATGTCAGGGATCTGATGTCGGAATCGTGGATCAAACCGCGTTTGATCGACGCCCGAATCGACCCCGGCGATTACCGGCACCTCATCGAGGCAACGCGAGGCTGAGCCCGCTCGTTCACATCAGACCTGAAGGGGGTCCCAACCATGGTGCAAGTAGCTCGATTTCTTGATGTCGCCGA
Source organism: Acidimicrobiia bacterium (assembly GCA_029857855.1). Lineage (GTDB taxonomy): Bacteria > Actinomycetota > Acidimicrobiia > Acidimicrobiales > SZUA-35 > JAHELU01. Next base: position 3,311 of record JAOUGG010000028.1, read on the forward strand.
AGGACTGCAGCCGAATCAGTTCACCGTCGGCTCGAAGGAACAGATCAACTCGATCAGCGATCTCGACGACACCTACAAGCAGTTGATGGACAAACCGTTCGCCTGCGTGATGGCCGTGATGGGTGGCGACGGCCGGCCGAACCTCACCCCGATGTGGTTCGACTACGAGGGCGACAAGGTGCTGGTCAACGCGGCCGGCCACCGGCGTAAGACCCAGTGGATCCGCGACAACCCCCAGATCAGCATCCTGATCATGAACCCGGAGAACATGTATCACTGGATGAGCCTGAAGGTCACCGTGGAACGGGAGATCAGCGAGGACGATCCCGACGAGGGCGCCCGGGTCACAGAACACCTGAACAAGATCTGGCGCAAGTACATCGCCGACGGGGGCGACGAGTACGGTCTGCGGGATCCGTCCATGGACGAGCGGCGTGTGCTGTTCGAGTGCCGAGTCGACAAGATCGCCACCTTTGGCCAGCCCTGATCCTCCAGCTGACTTGCGGCCGCCCGCCGAGCCACTGACGATCGCCATCGTCGGTGGCTCGATCGGTGGATTGACCGCGGCCTGCCTGCTGGCCGACTCGGGCCACGACGTCACCGTCTACGAACGATCAAGCACCGAACTCGAGCAGCGGGGCGCCGGCATCGGCTTCCTCGAAGCCACCTACCGGTATTTGGTGGAACGGGCGGCGATGGCGCTCAGCGAGATCAGCATCACCACCGACCACATCCGCTACCTGGGGCGCGATGGTTCCGTGATTCACGACGCCGAACACCGGTACCTGTTCTCGTCGTGGAACACGGTGTACCGGCAGCTGCTCGATCATTGGACCTTTAGCTTGACCGGGTCCGGCGGTGGGGTCGACCGGTACCGGCTGGGCCACGAGATGGTCGGGTTCGAGCAGGGCCCCGACTCGGTCGATGTGCACTTCGCCGATCGGGAGTCGGTCACAGCCGACCTGCTGGTGTGCGCCGACGGGGTCGGCTCGACGGCGAGGTCGATCCTGCAGCCCGATGCCCAATCCGCCTACGCCGGGTACGTGGCGTGGCGGGGCATGGTGCAGGAAGCGGGGCTGCCGGCAGACGTGGTCGGCACTTTGTCCGACGCCATCACCTACTACGTCCACGCCAACAGCCACATCCTCGTCTACCCGATCCCCGGTCTCGACGGCTCGGTGGCCGAGGGTGATCGGCTCATCAACTTCGTCTGGTACCGCAACTACGCCGAGGGGCAGGAGCTCGACGATCTTCTCACCGACTGCAACGGGGTGCATCGCGAGCTTTCGGTGCCCCCGGGGGCGGCCGCCGACCATCATGTTTCCGAGCTCCGGGCTCACGCCGCGGCCCGGCTGCCGTCATTGCTCAACGAGGTCGTGGCCCGCACCGCTGAGCCGTTTCTTCAGGTCGTGTACGACGTCGAGGTCGAGCGCATGGTGTTCGGTAGGGTCTGCCTGCTGGGAGACGCGGCGTTCGCCGTCCGTCCCCACGCGGCGGCCGGGTCGGCCAAGGCGGCCGACGACGGCTGGGCCCTCGACCGGGCGCTTGGCCGAATCCCTGTCGAGGGCCTGTCGGTCCCCGAGGCGCTCGCCTCGTGGGAGGTCGACCGGCTCGCACTCGGCCGCAGTCTCCTGGCCCGCAACCGTGACCTCGGGAGCCGATCCCAGTTCACCAACACCTGGGAGCCCGGTGACCCCGACCTGATCTTCGGACTCCACGCCCCGGGCCACTGATGGTGACGGGTCGCGGCGACGACGAGTTGTGAAAGGAATCCGATGAACGCTCGACGGGAACTGGCCGATCGAATGGCGGAGGCTGCCGTCGCCCTGCTCGACGGGCTCGATGCCACGCAGCGGACCGCGGCCACCTGGCCGTTCCCCGCCGCCGATGAGCGGGAGCGGTGGTTCTACACCCCGACGGACCATGGCGGGCTACCGCTGGCGGCCATGTCGTCGGCCCAGCATCGGCTCACCCACCGATTGCTGTCGACCGGATTGTCGCCAGCGGGATATGTCACCGCGGCCACGATCATGGGCCTCGAGAACGTGCTCGACTTCACCGAGGGATGGAAGTCGTCCTTCGAGCGCGAACGGGGCCGGGACCCGCTCCTGTACTGGATCGCGATCTTCGGTGAGCCGGGAGCCGACTCCTGGGGTTGGCGCCTCGGCGGGCACCACATCTCGATCAGCCACACCATCGTCGGCGGCGAGGTGGTGGCGTCGACGCCGCTGTTCTTCGGCGCCGATCCGGCGTCGGCACCGCTGCTCGGTCCGCACCCGCTTCGTCCGCTGGCCGGGGTCGAGGATGTCGGCCGGGAACTCGTGCGATCCCTGCCCGCCGATCAACTGCCTGCGGCGCTGGTGTCGGCCGTCGCCCCGACCGACATCATCGGCGGCAACCGGTCCGTGCTGCGCGACGGCGATGAGATGCTCGGACTGCCCGACATCTGGCGAGGTCGATTCGAAGCCGAACTCGATCAGCGGATGCATGACATGCAGCGAGCCGCCGAGGCCGGCCTCGGTCTGACCGCCGAGCATCTCGATGCGCTCCGCCTCACCACCCGGCCCAAGGGTCTGCCGGCTGCGGAGCTCTCGGCCGACAACCGGAGCACGCTGCGAGCACTCCTCGATCTGTACCTCGACCGTCTCCCCGACGATCTGGCCGACGACGAGAAGGCGAAGTTCGATGGCGCCGCCATCGAGTCGCTGTCGTTCCTGTGGGCCGGCTCGACCGAGCCCGGCGAACCGCACTACTACCGGATCCAGGGCGCCGACCTCCTGGTGGAGTACGACAACACACAGCGAGGCGTCAACCACGTGCACGCGGTCTGGCGCGACCTGCGCCGAGACTTCGGCCGGGACGCCGTGCGTGATCCGCTCGCCGACCACTACGCCACCGGCCACCACAGCTCGTAAACAGCTCCTGACGAATCCTCTTGACAGGCCCCATGTCCTATTGTCATAGTACAGTGAGACAAGCGGCCACTCCGGTCGCTCGGAAGAGGTCAACAACACCATGTCAGCCCCCGGATCGATGGATGGCGGCATTCTCACCGAACCCGATCGGCCGCCGGCGAGCAAGAATCCTGCGGAGCAGCCCGTCGGCCCCGACCATCAACGCCTGATCGATCAGCTCGTCCCTCCGGCGCCGTCACCGCTCCGCCGTTTCGTCGCCGCGGCGGCGATCATCGCCGCCGCGATCGCCATCGGGCTGGCCTGGCAAATCGGACTGATCGTCCCCGAACCGACGGCGCGCAGCGAGACGATGCAGTCGGCCGTGTTGGGGGTTGCCCCCGACGGCCGGCACGTTGTCATCGACGGGTTGACGCTCGAGAACATGAGCCTGACAACCCTGGAGTTGACCGATGTCCGAGTCGACGCTCCCGGTCTGATCGTTGATCGCATCACCTGGACCGATGCGCTCCACACCGGTTCGACCACGCCACAGGAACTTCCGGCGGTCATGGCGTCGGGCTCCTACATCCGGATCGAGCTGTGGGTCCGGCCCGAAATCTGTTCTGATCCCCAAACCGGTGAGTGGGGGGAGGTGAGCGGGCGCTGGCAGTACCCCGATCGGCCGTCGTGGTTGGGGCGGTGGGAGGCCCTCGACAATCCGCTGTGGAATGCCGACGCCGATCCCAACATGATGAGCAGCGACGTGACCCCGAGTGCTCTCAGCCTCAACCCGGTGAGGATCGCCGGATCCGACGTCGAACTCGACGGTCCGCTCAGCGCTGCGTGCCTCCTGTTGGGGATCGACCAATGAGACGCTCCTCCTTCCTTCTGACCGCCGCACTCGTCGTTGCCATCCTGGCTCCGCTGACGATGGCCTACCGGATCTCCGGCGCCGCCCACGCAACGGGTGGTGGCGGTCGAATCTTGGGATACGTCGGTGTCGCCGTGCTCCTCGTTGCACTGCTGGCAGCCACCGCTGTCGGTCTTCGCGACCTGTCTCGAAGCCTGGCCGGCGTGGACCCGGCGGCGTCGGCCATCGCCGCCCGTCTCGGCGAGAAGCCGGAGCAGCAACTCCTCGTCGCCCGCTGGCTTGCTCGCAGCCGTTGGTACCGCAACGTCGGCGGCGTCGCCGGTGTGCTCGGTGGCCTGTTCGGCGGTTTTGGCGCCATGGTCCTCGTCGGACTGATCGGTCTGACGTTCGGCTCGCTGGCCGCGGAACTCCACCTGCTCCGCCCCGACCGGATCAGCGGTACCCGTCCGGCCGGTCCCCGGGTCGCCGGGCTGGAGCGGCGTTCCCTGCGCCGCTACTGGGATCCGGCTCGCCAGCTGGCTCTCGCCGCCGCCGGCGTGGTCGCCGTCTGGCTCCTGCTCGCCGACCGATTCGGACTCGTCGACGACCTCCGGGTTTCCTGGGTGGTCGGTGTTGTACTGATCGTCGCCAGCGCACTGTTTCTCCAGTGGCGGGTCGCCACCCGACCTCGGCCGGCGCTGCCCGGGGCCCTTCGATCAGCCGACGACCTCATCCGGTCGCTGGCCATCACCCACGGCATCGCCAACCCGGCCATCACCCTGGCGCTCGCGTTCCTCGGTCAGGGCCTGTCCGACACCTCAGACGCTCTCTCGGTCATGGCGTGGCTGACCGCCCTGGCTCTGTACTGGCGGTTCCGTCGTCTCGGGCTCGACCATCTGCTCGATGAGCCGCCTCTCGCGGCCCGGATGGCTGCGGCGTGATCCTCAACGTCGACCCGTCCGCAGCGCTTCCGGTCTACGAGCAGATCCGACAGCAGATCACGCTGATGGCGGTGTCGGGTGTGATCGACCCGGGAACCCGGCTGCCGACCATCCGTCAGCTGGCCAACGACCTCGGCTTGGCCAAGGGCACCGTGGCGAAGGCCTACTCGCTCCTCGAGTCGGCCGCCGTGGTCGAGAGCCGGGGGCATCGGGGAACGTTCGTCAGGGAACTTGCCGCCGACGATGCCGTCGATGCCGACCTTCCGGCGCTGGCGGAGGCGGCCCAGGCCTACGCCGTCGTGGCCCATCAGCACGGTGTCGGCTGGGACGACGTTGTCGCCGAGCTGGAACAGCAATGGAAGCTACTGGGCTAGCGTTAGGCATGACTGACAACGAATCCGTCGACGACCCGCCGGAACCGGACCCGACCGAGACGATCGAGGAGCTGCGCCGATCGTTCTGGTACGGGTCACGCTCGAACCTGAGTTTCAAGTTCCTGAAGGATCTGCCGGACGCGGAGTTCGGCGACTTTCTCGATGAGCTGCTCACCGAGGTTGCGGCGACGATCGACTCCGGCGACCCGACCGGTGTGATCGACACCGCCTACCGCTGGCAGATCCAGGGCTACACCGGTCATCTCGGCGATCCGAACGACTTCCCCCACCGCTTCGACGACGTGCCGATCAACCCGCTGCCCAAACCATTGTCGGAGTGCCGGGTCACCCTGTTGACGTCGAGCGGGCACTTCGTCGAGGGCGATGATCCGAAGCCGTTCGGGATCGAGTCGATGACGCAGGCCGAAGCCGAAGCCCGGATCGGCGACTTCCTGAAGGAGGCGCCGTCGCTGTCGTCGATCCCGGTCGATGTCGACCCGGCCCAGCTCCGGGTTCGCCACGGCGGCTACCCGACCGATGCCGTCCGGTCCGACCACCAGGTCGGCCTCCCGATCGGTCACCTGGCCGACCTGGCCGCCGACGGCGTGATCGGTGCGCTCAACCCGACGGCCTACTCGTTCGTCGGAGCGGCATCCCAGGTTCGACTCAAGCGCCAGGTGGCACCTGAGTGGGCCGATCGGCTCCGCAACGACGGTGAAACCGACGTCGTCCTGCTCGTACCGCTATGACCGGTCTGCCACGTGTCCGTGGGACACGTTCAGCGAGCCATCGAGGAGGCCGGCATTCCGACGGTCAGCGTCTACATCCGATCCTTCGGCCACATCCCCGAGTTGATGGGGCTGTCAAGGAGCCTGATCACCCGTCATCCCATGGGCCGCCCGCTGGGCGCGCCGGGCGACGGCAAACGGCAGCGGTCGGTCGTCGAGGCTGCGCTCGCGCTGCTCGAATCCCCCACCCAAACCATCGTCGAGTTCGACGAGACCTACCGAATCGAGTCCGATTGAAAACGACCGCTGTTGTCGGCATTGCCCTCATCGCCTGCCTCTCCTCGTGCGGGGCCTTCCTCACCACCGGGGGGCAGTCCGAAGACCAGTGGGAGGAGATCTCCGACTTCACCATGCAACCGGGCACGATGAACCCGGCCGAGGCCGAGCAGGCCCTGAACGACCAGGTGCCGTCCGACGGTCAGATTCTGCCTGGCTCGGTCACCCACCGCGGCTCGGTCACGACGCCCGGAGGTCAGGTCGACTTCTACTCGTATCGAGCGAACGATCCCGAGATCGGTACCCAGCCGGTGTTCTGCACCGCAACCGTTGCCAACTCCTCGATGAGCGCAGGGTGCGGTGATCAGCCACCGGTCGAGCCGGCCGAACCGATCCAGGTCGCCGGCGAGAGCTGGGGTGGTCGCTGGCGGTCGGCCGACGTGGTCGTTCAGGAGGACGTCGCTCGGGTCGAGGCCACGGCCGTCGACGGCACCGTCTACACCATCACCCCGATCAACGGGTTCGGCTACATCGAGTGGCCCGACGAGCGGGGTTCGCTCGAACTTATCGCCTACGACGGCGAGGATTCCGAGCTCGGACGAGCGTTCGCCGGCCTCGACCGGTAGCCCGCCGACCCGGCCGCCCGAACGCGCTGCTGTGCCCGTCGTTACCGGTTTCGGGCAACGACGGGCACAGAGCGGGGGGTGTGGGAAACGGGTGGGAGTGGCCCGTCCTGGTGCTCGCCGGTCAGCCGCCGACGGCGATGGCGTCGAGCACGTTGAGGCGCCCGGCCCGGCGAGCCGGGAGGAGGGCGGCGAGCAGACCGGCGAATCCGGCGATCGCCACCATCAGCACCAGCCGGCCGACCGGCACCGTCACCACCGTGATGAAGGTGTCGGGCAGCGCTTGGACGGCACCCCAGCCGAACAGCAGGCCGGTGGCCACACCGAGGACCGCACCGAACATCGCGATGGCGGCGGCCTCCCAGCGGATCATGCCCCGGGTCTGACCCCGGGTCATGCCAACCGCCCGCAGCAGACCGATCTCACGGGTGCGCTCCACGATCGACAGGGCCAGTGTGAGGCCGATGCCGAGCAGGGCGATCACGATGGCCAGGGCCAGCATCGCCGAGATGGTGTTGAGCAGCAGGTCGATCTCACCTTCGATCGACTCCCGGTACTGGGCCGAGCTCTGCACGTCGACCTGGGGGTACGACTCGGTGACGGCGGCCATGGCGGCCTCGGCCTGGTCGGCGGTGTACCCGTCGGCCACCTGGGCTGCGATCCACAGCACACCGTTCTGGTCGACATGCTCGGACACACCCTGAACGCTGAGCCAGCCGCCTTCGACGATGGTCTCGTTGGTGGTGGTGGCCACCAGCTCGAAGTCGGCCGAGCCGCCCTGGGCGAACTCGACGGGCAGGATGTCACCGATCTTCATGCCGTATTCCTCGGCTTCGTCGACCGGCAGGACCAGGGCGTTGACGACGTCGCTCTCCAGCGAGCCCTGGTCGACGCCCAGATCCATCAGGGCGTTGACATCGCCCAAGTCTGACACGTTGTACCACAGTGTCTCCGTGCCGTCGTCGGAGCCGTCGACGGGCACCGGCGGGGCGATGCGGACCTTGGTCTCGGTGACGGCCATCATGGCCCCGATCTCCGGCATGGCCCCGACCTGATCGGTCACCTCGATCGGGACCTCGTAGAAGTTGGGATCGCTGATGAGATAGTCGGCGCTGATCTCGGTGTCGAGGGTCGTGCCGACCTGGCTCTTGAGCGAGTCGCCGACAACCAGAGCGGCGGTGATCAGCGACAGGCCGATCATCAACGCACCGGCGGTGGTGGCGGTCCGGCGGGGATTGCGCTGGGCGTTCTTGCCGGCCAGTGATCCCGACGTTCCCGACACCGCACTCATGGGCACGGCCAGCGTGCCGATCACCGGGCGGGCGGCGAGCGGGCTCAGCAGGGTCACGGCGAGGAACACCAGCACCGCACCTCCGGCCAGGGCGGCCACCGTGGCGGCCGTCGAGCCGAGACCCTGGAAGCCGGCG
>JAOUGG010000610.1 GCA_029857855.1 Acidimicrobiia bacterium
CGGCGTCCTCGGCTTGGGGTATGAGACTCGTGGTGTTGGCTGTCCTGGGTGTGATGGTGACCGCGGGATTCTCAGGGTGCGGTTCATCGCCGGATCGGGGCGAGGCAGCTGGTACGGCCGCGATGGTTGATAGCGGTTCGTGGTACGTGCATGAGCGTTGGCCGCATGACGGCGACCCGATCGAGAGCGACAGCTTCGTCGTCTACAGTGACGCCGCCAGTGTGCCCGATCGGCTCCTGTTGGTCCGAACCCTTATGGACATATCGGCTGGACGGTCGATTTACCAGACGTTCCCTAGTTGGGGACCTCTGGCCCTTCATGTATCGGTGGCCGAGTGGTATTCGTTTGGAGTACCAGACGAGTCTCAGCAGATGCGGACCATGAGCAACGGCGACATGTTGGCATGGCACTGCTCCGAGGGAGAAGTTGCGGATGAAGACGCGAGATGAGCCGATCACGGTGACGCCCCAGCAGGGGCTCACGAAGCGAGATTCAACGGGTGCAACGTAGATGCGCATGATCCGAGGATCCCGATGAGGTCGCTATCGCATTGGCTGTCGAGCCATCAGCTCGCCGCGTTCTTCGTACTCACTTTCCTGATCAGCTGGGCGGTGTTCATCCCGGCACAGCTACTGTGGGGCGAGCCGGGGGAGGTTCATGCGGTGAGCCTCGTAGGCGGCTTTGGGCCGCTCGTTTCCGCCATCATTGTTACTTCCGCTGCGGGAAAAGGATCCCTCCTCCGTTGGATTCGACGAATCTTCGCGTGGCGTGTCGGTCTCGTCTGGTTGGCTGCTGGTTGGGTCTTGATGCCCGTGGGCGTTGGACTGTTGGATCAGGGCCTGTATCTCTCGCTGGGCGGGGAAGCCGCGAGCGGGGAGACGACGTTGCTCGGCTACATCATCGTCGTTCCGATCGCAGCGCTCTTCCTCGGAGGTAATGAAGAGCCGGGCTGGCGTGGCTTTGCATTGCCGGCGATGCTCGAGAGGGAACACCCCGCCGTGGCAAGCGTCCTGCTCGGGATGATCTGGAGCGTCTGGCATCTACCACTGTTGGTTTTGCCGTCAGACTCGAGTGCCGCACCACGCATCGTGTGGTTCACAGTCAGCGTTGTCGGCCTGTCCATCATCATGACGTGGCTGTACTCAAGATCGAAGATGAGCGTCATCCCGGTTATGCTCTTCCATCAGGGTACGAACCTCATCGGAAACCTCTTCGAGCGTCCCACCGACGTTCTACCAGGCGGCGAAGACGGGCAAGTCATTCGCGGGATTGTGTACTGGACCATGGCTCTTGGTCTCTTGTTGTGGACCAAGGGTCGCCTCGGGTTCTCAACATCGGAGGCGCGTCACCTCAGCAGCCCGTCGAGCTGAGCAGAATCCGCTGCGCCCGCAGCCTTGGGAGCGGCGCGATGGTGATCTCGAGAATGGCCTCGCAGTCGGGACGCCAAGACGCCTGTTGCAGTCGTTGTCTGGCGCTTTGGATCTGAGCCGGGTCTGTTGATCACGGCGTGGGCTGTGAGCATTGTCGGGCGGCAGGGATCCAGGACTCAGAGTGATCATCAATCACCAAGTTGCTGATCAGGTTGTCGGTTATGGGCAGTCGGGCAGAGCGTTCTGGCCGGATCGCTCGCTGGCCAGATGCTACCTTCAGCCCAATGATGAAGCAGCGATCTCAAACAGAAGGTGTCCGCATCGCACTGGGATTGGCACTCGCCAATGCGATCTTGCTGGTCTACGGGCTGATTCGTCCGGACAGCCTCGAGTTCGCGCTCGCCTTCCTCATTGCTCCGTCGTTGGCTCTGTTGTGGACGGTGCTACACAACTCTGAGGAGGCAGAGCGGCGCTTCGCCCTGTGGGTCTCGTGGGGCACGGTGGCAGGAGCGGTGGCGGTCGTGGCCATCAACTGGCTCCGCTGATTGCCCAGCAAGGGGCCGCGATCCCGGTCGGCTAGTAACCGCCCGTTCATCAGCGGCCCGACCGCTCGGGAACGAGACCACGGAGGGTGGGATGCATCGCTACCAGCTCGGCGACCACCTGGCCGCCACCGTCCGGGACGAGTAGGCGCTGGCCCCCGGTGATCCCGAGCACTGCACTCGTGCCGTGATGGCCCGGTCAGGGATCCGGCCGCGGGCGGGATTATCGGGTGGGTCGATCTCCGGCCAGAGTGCCGCACTGCGCCGGCGATGCGGCGCGTTGTCGAGTGTTCCGGGTCGCGATTACCGAGCGGGTTCCAAGATCGATTCCGGTGCTGGCGAGGCCGCTCTCGAGTGCCCTCTACTGTGCACGTCGGCGTTGCACCGTCGAGTGGTGAATTGCATGTCCCGCACGCGCTGCCATTGCCCGATGGGTCGCGGTAGACCGCCGATTACGTCGTCGGCCGTCGCTGCTTGACGCTGAGGGCGAGGGCTGCCGCGGCGAGACCGAACGAGCCGGTCACTGCAGTGGGTGCGAGTAGCAAGAACTTGATGTCACCCGGCAGGTTGAGGGGGCGTAGCGCCAGCGCGATCAAGACGAGCACGGGGCCTTGGGCCACGAACGCTCCGTACGCCGAGCGCCCGAGGCGCCGTGCGAGGCGGCCCTGGTTGGCGTGACGGCGTCGGAAGCGATCGAGCACGATCAGCGCGACACTGACCGAGAACACGCCCTCGACCGCAGAGAACCCGGCGGCCTCCCAGAACCAGCCACCCTTGAAAGGCTCTGGTCCGTTCGACAACACGATCAGCACGACGAGGGTGACGACCGCAGCGGCCGCAGCGCGGTGGCACGTGTGACGGAGCGCGTCAGGGAGCTCGGTCAGCCACCCGTGCTCACTGCTGATCGCACCCAGCACGAACAGTGCTCCCGACTGCGGCCACAGCCACACGTGCAGGTCAAGGAACTGCCCGGAGTTGACCGGGAACCAGATGCGTACGAAGAACGTCGCGGCAGCGATCGCCGCGGCCGTGACCGCCAGATGTCGGAACGAGAGTGGGCCCACCCCGGTGGTCACTGGCGCTGGACTCGCCCATCGCCACAACGTCCATCCGGTGGTCACAACCAACAAGATCGCAACGAACCACAGCGGCCCGGTTCCCAACGATCTCCAACGCGTCCCCGTGAACTCGAACCGGTAGAACTCGACCAGCGACTGCCGATCGCCCTCG
>JAOUGG010000611.1 GCA_029857855.1 Acidimicrobiia bacterium
CGCCAGCCACCACTGGCCCCGGTTCGGGCGCGACGACGTGCGGGCGTTCCTCATGATGCAGCGTGACGTCTACCGGTGGCTGCACGATCAGACCATGCGGCTGGCCAACCAGGGTCTGGTGCCGACCGAGATCGCGGCCGAGATGACGCTGCCGCCCGAGTTCGACCAGTCGCATGTTCGGGGCTACTACGGCACGGTCTCCCACAACTGTCGTTCGGTCTACAACCGCTATCTCGGCTGGTACGACGGCAATCCGGCCAACCTCGATCCGCTCCCTCCGGTCGACTCGGGGGAGCGGTATGTCGAGTTCATGGGTGGCGCGGAGGCGGTGCTGGCCAAGGCCCGTGCCAGCTACGAGCGAGGCGACTACCGGTGGGTGGCCCAGGTCGTGAACCATCTCGTGTTCGCCGATCCGGCCAACACCGAGGCCAGACTCCTGCAGGCCGACGCGTTGGAACAGCTCGGCTACCAGTCGGAGTCGGCAACCTGGCGCAACGCCTACCTCATGGGGGCGAAGGAGCTGCGGGAGGGCTCACCCGACTGGGGGCGGATCCCCACCCGCGACATGTCGCAGGCCATGACCGCCGAGCACCTCATCGATGTGGTCGGCGTGCGATTCGACCCGGCCGCCTTCACCGCCGGGCCACTCAGCTTCAACCTCCGGTTCACCGACCTCGGCGATGGCGGCGAGGATCACGTGCTTGGCGTCGGTCGCTCGGCGATCCATCATCGTCCGCTGGAGGTCGACCCAGAGGCGGTGGCCACGGTCCGGCTGACCCGGGCCCAGTTGATGGCGGCGATCAACGACTCGTCGGTTCCCGCGGATGTCGACATCAGCGGCGACGCGGAGGTCTTCGCAGCGTTCATGGCGGCCCTGACGCCGTTCACCGCTCCGGCGCTCATCGAACCATAGGTCGGCCGTCGAACCCGCCCCACCCCCTGGTTGTTCGCGGGTGAGAGCGGTCACTTCCGGTCGATTTCACCCGTTTTCGCGGGGTGGAACCGCACGCACCGCCCCACGGGATGGTCTAATCTGCGGCCATGGCGATCTCGCTGTGACCATGACGATCTCGGTCGGTGACACGGCGACGGTCGCCTTCACGGTCCATGAGGAGGACACGGCGATCGCCGTCGGGTCCGGTGACGTTCCCGTCTTGGGTACGCCCCGGCTGATTGCCTGGTGTGAGGCCGCCACCGTGGCCGCCGTGACCGGCGGTCTCGACCTCGGACAGACGACGGTGGGCAGCAACGTGTCAATCGATCATCTGGCTCCCACCGCGGTCGGCGGCTCGGTCACCGTGATGGCATCGGTTTCGGCCGTCGACGGCCGCCAGGTCACGTTCGAGGTCAGCGCCACCGACGACAATGCTCCGATCGGCCGAGGCACGGTGACCCGGGTGGTGGTCGACCGGGAACGATTCGTCTCTCGCCTCGGCTGATCTCCTGGCATGGCGGTGATCACACCCCGGCCGACCAGATGCCGGGCTGCCTACGGCGTGTATTCGATGTGGAGCAGCGGGGCGGCTGCCGGCACCCCGTTGTAGGCTTCGGCGGTGCGGGTGCCGCTTCCGGTGATGATGACGACGATCGAGTTGCCGCCGGCCCATCCCGTCCGGTTGATCACCTCCTGGATCGGCCCGGAGAGGTTGGGCGTCCGCTGGTTCGGCCCCGCCTCGCCGACCGAGTTCCAGGCCGGTGGCGACCAGGGCACGGAGGCTGAGGTGACCGCTCGGTTGGAGATGTTGCCGGAGCTGTTGACGAACGTCGTGGTGTCGTCGGCGTTTTGGGCTCGGATGGTCAGCTGGGTGAGAACGGTATCGGTTTCATCGGTCTGAAACTGGACCCACGCGTTGGTGATGGTGGCTCCCTGGGGCACCTGAATGTTGGTGAAGCGCAGGCCGACGGTCTGCTCGTTGGTTTTGTCCTGGATCAGCTCCAGATCAGAGGAGCTGAGGTACATCGAACCCGATGGTCGCTCCTCGGCGTCGTCGCTCCCCGAGCCGACCCTGGTCTCGAAGACGGTCGGGTTGTTGGTCGACAGGATGGTGATGTCGACCTGGGCCGTGTCGCAGGCCCCCTCGTCGTCGCACAGCTCGTAGACGAATGTGTCGACGCTGGATGCGGTGCCGCTGAAGGACGTGTAGTCGAACGTTCCGTCGCCGTTGTTGACAAGGGTCCCGAGGGTCGGCAGGGCGCACCCGACACAGTCGGTGTTGACCGAGGTGACGTCGAGATTGCCGTCGGGGTCGAAGTCGTTGGACACCACATCGATCGTCGTCAGCGTCTCCTCCAACGCCGACGCCGTGTCATCGGTGGCGACCGGTGGACGGTTGGGGACCGGCCCGGTCGAGTACTCGACATGGAGAAGTGGAGCCGCCGCGGGGACGCCGTTGTAGGCTTCCGCCACCCGCGTTCCGGTCCCGTCGATGATGAAGACCAGCGCATTGCCCGACGACCAACCCGGTCGGTCGACAACCTCCTGGACGACGGCCGACAGATCCGGGGTCTGCTGATCGGGCCCGGCCTGCCCGACCGAGTTCCAGGCGGGCGGCGACCACGACGCGACGGCGTCGGTCACCGCTCGAGACGAGACGTTGCCGGATGTGCTGACGAACGGGGTGGCGGTGTTGGCGTCTTCGGCTCTGATGGCCAGCTCGGTCGGCGTCGTGCTCGTCTCATCGACCTGGAACTGGATTGAAGCGTTGGTGATGGTCGCCCCCTGCGGGATGCCGACGCCGGGAAACCGCAGACCGATGAGCTGGGCCGTGCCCTTGTCGATCCCCAGCTCCAGATCAGAGCTGGTCAGGCGCATGGACCCCGACGCCCGCTCCTCAACATCATCGGAGGAGGAAGCGACGCGGATATCCAGCGAGCCGAAGCCGTCGTCGTCGGCGATGGTCACGGTGTCCGAGGCGGGGGAGCCGATGCTGTAGCTCGCATCTGGTTGGATGATGACGATGACGGTCTCCGGCGACTCGATCTCGACGTCGTCGTTGACGGCCACCGTCACCGCGATCTGCGACTCGCCAACACCGAAACTCGCCGGGCTGTTCAACGCCTCATAGTCGGAGCCGGCCGACGCGGTTCCGGAAACGGTGAACACGACGTCAAGCGTTGCGCCGGTGTC
>JAOUGG010000029.1 GCA_029857855.1 Acidimicrobiia bacterium
GCGGTGGAAACCGCACTCGCCGAACTCGATCTGACGATCGACAATCAGATGACCGTCGCCGAGGCGGCGGCCGACGATGATTCCGACGAAACACCGGCGGCCGAAGCCACCGAGTCCGATCCGGACTTCACGGGCTGAGGCGTCGGTACGGCCGGTAGCGGCCGTACGGAGACTGCTCGGAACGGGAGCCACGCTCGCCGCCATCGTGGCGGCGACGTGGCTGCCGACCGCGTGCCTCAACGACGACCCGGCTGTCGTGTCGACCGTTTCGGCAAACCGCGCCGAGTCGACCGCCTCCACCGCATCAACGCCGGCGGCCGATCCCCAACCGACGACGGAACCGACCACGGAACCCGAACCGGCCGCCGAACAGCGGTCGTCGGACACGCTGGTCGCCCACGTGATCGACAACGAGGTCGTGGCCTATGCCGGCCCGGCGTCGAGCCGGGTGATCAGCTCCTTCACCAACCCCAACCGCCACGGCACCGAGCTGGTCTTCCAGGTGCTGGCCGAGCCGGGTTCGGGACTGGTCGAATCGGGCTGGCTTCCGGTCCTGTTGCCGATGCGACCCAACGGGACCGTCGGCTGGATCCGGGCCGAAGAGGTGGACCTGACCCGGAATCCGTATCGGATCGAGGTCGACGTCGACGACTTCACCCTGACGGTGTTCCGCAACGACGAGCTGTACTTCCGAACCGTCGTCGGTATCGGCGAGGGCGACACGCCGACACCCTACGGGTCGTTCTACCTCACGGATCTGCTGCGCCCGTCGGATCCGACCGGCATCTACGGTCCCTACGCCTACGGCCTGTCGGGATTCAGCGAGTCACTGGCATCGTTCAACGGCGGGGCGGGGGTCATCGGGATCCACGGCACCAACCAGCCGTCCGCGCTCGGCACCAGGGTCAGCCATGGCTGCATCCGGGTGTCGAACACGTCGATCTCCGAGATGGCGACGTTCCTGCCGTTGGGTACCCCGGTGACCATCGGCGATGAGCCCGGTCGCCACACCGGGAATGACCACCACCGCGGCGCGGCCGGATAGTTTCGATCCATGCCCGATATCGCACCCGACGCCCCGTCCGACTCCCGAGCCGGCGCCGATCGCAGCACCCACGCCGCCGTGCCGGATCCGCGCAACGCCAACGTGGAGATCTACATCAACGGCGAGTTCTTCCCTCGGGCGGAGGCGAGGATCTCGGTGTTCGACTCGGGCTTCCTGGTCGGCGACGGGATCTGGGAGGGTCTGCGCCTCCACCACGGTCACTTCGCGTTTCTGGATCGCCACCTCGATCGGCTGTACGCCGGGGCCGCCGCCACCAGCATCGACATCGGCCCGCGATCCGGGATCGTCGAGGCGCTCCACGCCACCATCGAGCGCAACGGCATGGTCGACGACGTCCACGTCCGGCTCATGATCACCCGGGGCAACAAGAAGACGCCCTCGCAGCACCCGTCGAACGTCATCGGCGGGCCCAACATGGTGATCATCGCCGAACACAAGAAGGCCGACCCGTCGGTCATCGACGCCGGCCTCAACCTCTTCACCGCCACCGTTCGGCGCCCACCGCCCGACACCCTCGACCAACGGCTCAACTGCCACTCGAAGCTCCACGAGGTGATCGCCCTGATCCAGGCGGTGAACGCAGGAGCCGACGAGGCGTTGATGCTGGATCCCACGGGCGCGGTGGCCACCTGCAACGCGACCAACTTCTTCATCGCCTCCGACGGCGAGCTCTGGACCTCGACCGGTCACTACAATCTCCACGGCATCACCCGGGCCGTCGTCCTCGAGGCGGCGGAGGCCGACGGCATCACGACCCGTCAGACATCGTTCTCCCTGACCGACGTCTACTCAGCCGACGAGGCATTCGCCACCGGCACCTTCGGCGGGCTGACCCCGGTACGCACCGTGGACGGCCACACGATCGGAAACGGCGACACGACGATGATCGACCGGCTGCGGGCCCTCTACACCGCGGCGGTCGAGGCCGACATCGCCGGCCGGATCAAGGGCGCACCATGACCAGGCGGATCAACATCTGGTCGAGCCCCCGGAACGTGTCGACGGCGATCATGTACTCGTTCCGTCAGCGTTCCGACACCACGGTGGTCGACGAACCTCTCTATGCCCACTATCTGGCCGTCACCGGTCGGGATCACCCGGGTCGTGACGATGTACTGGCCACCCAGTCGGCCGACATCGGCGCGGTCGTGGACGACGTCATCCTGGCCGACTATCCCACCCCGGTCGTGTTCTTCAAGCAGATGGCGAAGCATCTCGCCGGCGTCGACCCGAGCGTGACGTCCGAGGTCCTGTTCGGCCGCTGCGACAACGTCATCCTCACCCGTGATCCGTTCGACATGTTGACGTCGTTCCAGGTGCGGATCCCCGACGCCGACGTCGACGAGACGGGCTTCGTCGAGCTGCTCGAGATCCTGGAGCACATCCTCGACTCCGGCCACGAACCGATCGTGTTGGACTCCAAACTGCTGTTGCAGAACCCGGGACCGGTGCTGCGTCGACTCTGTGAGCGGCTCGACCTCCCTTTCGATGAGGCGATGATGAGCTGGCCCGCCGGCCCGAAACCGGAGGACGGCGCCTGGGCCCGCTACTGGTATGACAGCGTGCACCGCTCCACCGGGTGGGCGCCGTGGAAACCGAAGAACGCCACCCTCCTCCCCCATCTCCAGTCGGTGCTCGACGAGGTCGAGCCGATGTACGAGCGCCTACTCCCCTACTGCATCACCGGTTGAGCGGATCACCGGTTCGGCTCGGCGCCGTGACGCCAGCAGGGCACCGGCGGTGATCAGCGCCGCCCCGCCCAACGCCAGCGGGGCCACCTCGTCGTCGCGGATCGCAACGCCGAGAATCAGCGAGACGACCGGGATCAGGTAGGTGATCAGCGAGGCCCGGAGCGAGCCAACCCGCCCGACCAGGGTTGACATGATCCAATAGGCCAAGCCGGTCCCGACCACGCCGAGCACCGCCACCGGGATGACCACGCCGGGCCGCCAGTCGTTGGCGCCGAGATCGCGGAGGCCGACGGGGATCAGCCAGACCGAGGCCAGTCCCAGCACCCAGCTCATCAGCGTGATACCGCCGTAGCGATGCTGGAGCGGCGCCGCGAGGTTGATGGCGAAGCCGTAGCAGACGGTGGCCACCAGCACCATGGCGACGCCGAGGGCCTGCGACTGGCCGTCGCGGATCGACGGCAGGCTCAACAGGACAAGTCCGACGAATCCGAGGGCGATGCCCACCATCTGCTGCCCGCTCGGCAGCCTGCGGTGGAGCAGAACCGAGACCACGCCGACGAACACCGGGGTGGCCCCATTGAGCAGGCCCGTCACCGCCGAGTTGATGTGCTGCTGGGCCAGCGGGAACAGCGTGAACGGCAGAGCGACCCACAGCACTGACAGCCCGACGATCATCGGCCAATCGGCCCGATCCACCGGGCCACCTCCCGCCGGCGACGCCGCCGGTCGACGGCGCCGGACCCCACGGACCACCCACAACGTCACCGCGCCGGCCGAAACCCGGAAAAAGGTGACCATGCCCGGGGTGAGGCCCTCCAAACCCATGGCGATCAGAAGGAACGACGAACCCCAGATGAGCGAGATGCCCACGAACAGCGCCCAATCGATCCCGTTGAAGGCAAGTTCTGTCGTCGGTGCCGGGGGTGCCTTCGTCCGGGCCCCCTCGGGGGCGCGTGCCGAAGGCGGGCTCGTCGGACGTGTTGACATCACCGCAGTCTGCCACCCATCGGCTGCGGAGCAAGCGGATTTCGGACTTCGTCACCCCGTCGAACAGCAGCTACCGTACCGCTGTGGGATTTCTCGACCAGATTGTCGGTTCGTTCAGCACGGGGGCCGACGGCAACCCGACGGTGGCGATGATGGACGCCTCGTTCGCCCACGAGGGGCTCGGGTGGCGCTACGTCAACTGTGAGGTCCCACCCGACTCGCTGGCCGCCGCGGTCGCCGGGGCCGCGGCCATGGGGTGGCGGGGATTCAACTGCTCGATCCCCCACAAGCAGAACGTGATCGCCCATCTCGACGCCCTCGCCCCCGCCGCCGAGGTCTGTCAGGCGGTGAACTGTGTGGTGGCGGAACCCGACGGGCGCCGGGTGGGCCACAACACCGACGGCCGTGGATTTCTCGATTCGCTGACCGCCAAGCTCGATCCGGCAGGCCGCCGAGTCCTGTTGATCGGCAGCGGCGGGGCAGCGCATGCCATCGCCGCCGAACTGGCGCTGGCCGGTGCCGGTTCGGTGACCGTCACGTCGCGAAACGCCGGTACCGCGGCATCGCTGGTCGATCTTGTCAACGGCGTGGCGCCGGGCGCTGGGCGGCTCCTCGACTGGCCGCCGGGCGCCGACCCGATCGTGGTCCCCGGTGACGTCGATGTCGTGGTGCAGGCCACCCCGGTCGGCATGACGCCGAACGACGGCGAGACCGTGCCCGTCGACTGGAGCGGCACCGGAACCGATACGATCGCGGCCGATGTCGTGATCAACCCGCCTCGAACCCGCTTCCTGACCGAGGCCGCCGCGGCCGGTGCCGTGATGCTCGACGGCACAGGAATGCTGGTCAACCAGGCGGCGGAGAACATCCGCTTGTGGGCCGGGGTCGACGTCGACCGCTCGGTACTGCGCTCGGCGCTTGAAGCCACCTTCTGACCGGCTTTCGAACTGACCGGCTTCGAACTGACCGTCCTCCGAATCGACGAGGTTGACCATGGACATCGACATCATGACCGGACCCAACGACTGGGTCGAGACCGCGGCCCTGGCCCGGGCCACCGAGGAGGCCGGGTTCTCGGGACTGCTGTTCACCGAAACCTCCCAGGTGCCGTGGATGCAGATCGCCATCGCCTCCCAAGCCGCGGAACGACTGTTCTTCACCACCGGGATCGCCGTGGCCTTTCCTCGCAGTCCGATGGTCACCGCCGCCACCGCGTATGAGCTGGTCGGCAACACCGGCGGACGGTTCCGCCTCGGCCTGGGCAGCCAGGTCAAGGCCCACATCACCCGACGGTACGGCGTCGAGTTCGACCGCCCCGCCGCCCGGCTGCGAGACTACGTGCTGGCCGTGAAAGCCTGCTTCCGGGCCTTCGAGCAGACCGAGAAGTTGGCTTACGACGGCGAGTTCTACCAGCTGAGCCTGCTGCCCCGTGACTGGTCACCACGGCCCCACGGTCACGAGATGAAGGTCGACATCTCGGCCGTCGGACCGCTGATGACGAGGGTGGCGGGCGAGGTGGCCGACGGCGTGCACGTCCATCCGCTGCACTCGATGGCCTACATCGAGAACCGGCTCCTCCCGCTGCTGGCCGAGGGCGCCACGTCGGCCGGACGTTCCGCCGACGACATCGATCTAATGATCCCGGTGTTCACCGTCACCGGCGACACCGCCGAGGATAAGGCCCGACAGGCGAGTGCGGCAAAACGGCAGATCGGGTTCTACGGCACCACCCCCAACTACGCCTTCCAGTTCGACGATCTGGGTTTCGACGGCACGACCGGTCGCCTGCGGGAGGCGATGAAGGCGGGCGATCTCGACGCCATGGAGGCGGTCATCACCGACGAGATGCTCGACAACTACGCCGTTGTCGCCGAGTGGGATGACCTGGCCGACCGTCTCATCGACCGGTACCGGGATCGGGCGGCCCGGATCGTGTTGTACTCGGCGGCCGCCGGCCTTCGAGGCGACGGCGCCGATGGCGGCACCGACCGGACCGCCGGTCGCTGGGCCGAGGTGGCGAGGGCCGTGCGGGCCGCCTCCTGACCCACCCACCCCTCGGGTTCAGGCCCGCAGGAGCGGGCGGGTCAGACACGTCGGTCCGCCTTCACAGGGGATGCACAGCTCGTCGGCGGTGAATGTGCGCACCTCGCAGCCGGCCGATCGGAGCAGCTCGAGGGTCCCGGGGAACCCTTCGACGGCGATGCAGCGGCGGGGGGCTGTGGCCAGGACGTTGAGGTTCAGCCCACCGGACGCGTCGAACTCCGACGTTGGGGCGGGCAACAACTCGTAGCCGTCGTCGGTGAGTCGCTGGTGGAGAGCCGTCGGGACCATCGGGGCGTGGACGAGCGCCAGGTCGGCGTCGAGCGGGCTGATGACCGACAGCAGATGGAGGCAGGCCTCGGGGCCCTTGAAGTAGGGCAGGTCGACGACGAACAGCTCGACCCCCAGCGGGGTCATGATGTCGGCCAACTGATCCAGGCCGTGCTGGTTGGTGCGGAAGCCCCGACCGGCCGCCACGGTGGTGTCGTCGATCCAGAACAGGTCGCCGCCCTCGACCGTGCCCGGAGCGTCGATCTCGCCCAGGATCGGGATGCCGTTGTGTTCGTAGAACCGCCGATGCAGTCCGGCCTCGTCGATCCGCAGGTCCTTCCCGGGACGCAGGATGACCGCGCCCTCACCGACCATGAACGACGGATCGTAGGTGAACACCGAGTCGGCCAGACCATCATCGGGTGGCGTCTGCTCGTCGTCAAGCCACAGGATTTCGCAGCCGTCGTCGGTCAACAGATCGACGAACGCCTGATACTGGCCGGCGAGCGTCGGACCGTCGATCGGCTTGTCGTAGTGCCAGCGGCGATGGTCGGCGGTGAGAATGGCGCCGGGCCGTCGAAGCGCCACCCGCTGGAGCCGGCGGTGCATCGACGTGACGCCGAATCCCGTTCGGGCCGGTGCGGTCATTCGTTGCCCTGCGCTCGATCGAGGTCCGGCCGGTCACCGACGAGGAGTTTGCGGACGTCGTCGACGGCGAGGGCGGTGCAGAACTCGCCGTGCAGGTTGGCCACCGTCATCTGATGGACCAGTTCGGGATCGTGATCGACACCGTCGGGACCGACCCGGTTGGTGGTGGCACAGCAGTCGGGCACCAGATAGGTGTCGAAGCCGAGATTGCCGGCCATTCTCACCGTGGTCTCGACGCACATGTTGGTGAAGAACCCGACGACGACCAGTCGACCAACGCCGGCTCGCCGCAGATCGACCTCGAGTGACGTGCCGACGAAGCCGCTGTTGACGTCCTTGGCGACGCAGATGTCACCGTCGGCCACCTCCAAACCGGGAATCTGGGCGCCGGTGGGGAGGCTGAACTTGAGTGGCGAGGCCGCCTCTCGGGAGTCATGACGGGTGAAGGCCACCTGGAGCCCGGCGGCCCGCCAGTCGGCGAGCACGGCGGCCATGTTGGCCTCAGCCTCGGGATTGTTGCGGCGGCCCGTCGGCCCGCCCCAGTGTTCGAGCACGTTCACACCCTGCTGCACATCGATGAGGAGGAGCGCCGTGTCAGAACCGAATCGTCGAATCATGGTTGGCAGCGTAGCGGTCGCGTCACTTGGCCTCGAACCGGTGGCGTGCCATCATGGCCGACCATGCAGCTTGCTTTGGGAATGGGGTACTGGTCGTCCGGTCCACCGGCGGATGCCGCCGAGCAGATCGCCACGGCCGAACGGCTGGAGTTCGATTCAATCTGGACCGCCGAGGCCTACGGGTCGGATGCACTGACGCCGCTGGCCTGGTGGGGGGCGGCCACCGAACGCATCGGCCTCGGAACTTCGATCTGCCAGCTCTCGGCCCGGACCCCGGCGGCCATGGCCATGGCGGCGATGACGATGGACCATCTGTCGGGTGGCCGGTTCCGGCTCGGGCTCGGCGCCTCGGGACCGCAGGTGGTGGAGGGCTGGTACGGGCAGCCGTACCCGAAGCCGTTGGCCAGGACCCGGGAGTACGTCGAGATCGTGCGCCGGATCATCGCCCGCGATGAACCGGTGACCTACGACGGTGAGCACTACCAGTTGCCGTATCCCGGGGGGACGGGGTTGGGCAAGCCGCTCAAGTCGACAATCCATCCGCTCCGCACCGAGATCCCGATTTATCTGGGCGCCGAGGGACCGAAGAACGTGGCCATGACCGCCGAGATCGCCGATGGCTGGTTGCCGCTGTTCTTCTCCCCCGCCGACAACGACTTCTACCACCGGGCCCTGTCCGAGGGGTTCGCCCGGCCCGGGGCCCGGCGCAGCTTCGACGACTTCGACGTGGCCGCCGTCGTGCCGGTGGTGATCGACGACGAAGTCGAGGCCGCGGCCGACAAGATCCGGCCCATGCTCGCCCTCTACGCCGGGGGCATGGGGGCCAAGGAGGCCAACTTCCACCTCGACGTGTTCGCCCGTATGGGCTTCGCCGAGGCCTGCGCCACCATCCAGGACCACTACCTGGCCGGCGACCGAAGTGCGGCGATCGCCTCGGTGCCGACCGAGATGGTGGAGGCGGTGGCGTTGGTCGGTCCGCCGGCCAAGATCGCCGACAATCTGGCGGCGTGGGAGGAGTCGGTGGTCAACACGCTGGTCGTCAGCGGCCCACCTCCGCTTCTCGAAGGGATCGCCGCCATCGTTCAGGGTTGACGAGAGGCCGCCGGTGGGGTCGGTCCGCTCAGCGGGCCGTCGGCCGGTTCAGCCGTCGAGCTTGGCGACGAAGCGGGTGACGGCTTCGGTGAAGACGTCGTTGCGGTCGCCCGCCACCATGTGGGCGGCGCCGGCCACATCCAGGTACTCGGCGTGAGGCACCATGGCGAGGAACTCCCGGGCCTCGTCCTCGGTGACGAGGTCGCTGAGGCGGCCCCGCACCAGGAGCGTTGGCAGGGTCAGGTCGGCAGCGGCGGCCTCGGCCTGGTTGAAGTCGGGAATCTCGGACTGCACCTTGTCCTCCCGGACGTTGAGGAACGCCGGATCCCAATGCCAGCGCCAACGGCCGTCGTCGCCCCGCCGCAGATTCTTGGCCAGGCCCGACAGGTCGACGGGGCGCGGTCGGTGGGGTTGGTAGGCGGCGATGGCGTCGGCCGCCTCCTCCAGTGAGGCGAAACCGCGCTCGACGTCGCCCGACATGAACGCCAGGATGCGCTCGACCCCGTCGGTTCTCGGCCGGGGGGTGATGTCGACGAGGATCAGGGCGGCCATGTCGACGGCTCGCCGGACTGACAGGACCAGCCCGGTGAGGCCGCCGAGCGAGGCACCGACCCAGATCACCGGACGGCCGATCCAGTCGAGCACCGATTCGGCGTCGTCCACGAACCGGTCGATGGCATAGTCGCCGTCGGCGGCCCAGTCGGAGTCACCGTGGCCCCGGAGGTCGATCGTGAGCACCCGGTGTCCGGTGGCGGCCAGCGCTCGGGCGGTCGAACCCCACGCATGACGGGTCTGCCCTCCGCCGTGAGCGAGCACGACGGGTGCCACCGACGGGTCGCCGCCGTCCCACTGATCGCCGACGATCCGCAGACCGGAGGTGGTTTCGATGGTCACGGTCCGCTGCTCGGGCTTCGGCTCGGTCATGATCCTTCAATCATGCCGTAGTTTCCTTAGACAGCCAAAGCAATCCGTGGGGCCCCGCCCGAACGACTCAGGCCGACCGAGGCGGCGTTGACGGCCGCGCCCTCGATCGCAGGACCCACTCCGACTTTCGATCGACGAGGAACCACAGGTTGCCGTTGTCATCCCGGGTCGTCCGGTGTCCAAACAACCAAGCGTGAGGGCGGCGCCGTGATCGGCTCCGGTACGCTGTCAGAGCCCCAATCACCCAGCCGGAAGATCAAGTCACGTCCCGTCTACTCAAGCGACGACCGGTCGTCATCGGCATTCTCCTCGCACTGACGGTCCTTGTCATCGCGCTACGTGTCGGGCCGAGCGACGACGGCGGGCCGTCGAGTGGGTCCGGAGGCGACCTCGCTGTCGGTTCCGGTGTGTCCGAGGAGGAGGAGCCGCTCGACCTCGAGCCGATCGAGGTGCCGTCGAACCGACTCTGTGAGGTGATCGAGGACCATGCCGCCGGCGGCACGGTTGTGATCCCGGATGGAACCTACATTGCCTGTGATCTCGTCGATTTCCATCCTGACGAGCGGCTGAACATCATCGCCGAGACCCGGCACGGCGTGGTTGTCGTCCGCCAGGGCGAGGACATCGGCGAGACCATCTTCCGCATCGAGAGCTCCGCCGACGTCACCTTCGTCGGTCTCCGCTTCGAGGCGCTCAACGTGGCCGTCCTCGGATCGAACGGGATCGAGTTCCGCTACACCGAACATTCCTTTCCGATCGAACGTCATCCCGACCCGGAAAACTCCTGGTGTGGGGAACAGCGCGGCCCGAACACCATGGAGATCCAGAACTCGGATCGAATCACGATCGCCGGATCCGACTTCGCCGACGTCGGCAACGATGCGATCCGCATCGAACAGTCCGATCATGTGACCGTCGAGGGCGTGATCGTGACCGACGTGTGGCACGATCGCCTCCAGTCCGGCAACGAGAACGGCGAGTGCGACGGAAACGACGGCTCCAACTATCACACCGACGGACTGCAGATCATCAACGGCGAGTCCGACGACCTCACGATCCGCGACTCCTATTTCGGACAACGGTTGGTGCTGACGGTGGACGGTGACGGCGTGGGCGGCAACCACGACATGGTTCTCGAACGCCTGTGGTTGGTCGCCGAACTCCCCGACACCAGCAACTGTGTGACGATGGCGATGAAGGTCAAGGACAACGCCGATCCCGAGGCCACCCAGAACGCCGTCGTGAGAGATGTGGAGTCGTTCTGCGACCCGTCGATCGAGGGGAGCCGCCACTTCGACGTCAGCGGGTCCGAGGAGCGATTGACCGTCAACGGTGGCCCGACCCTGGCCGCCCAACGCAACGCCGACGAGGAACTGGCGGCCGAGCGTCGAGTCGTACCCGATATCGACGAGAGCCCGGCCCAGGTATGGCGGGCCCGATCTCCCTATCGCGACCAGGTTCTTCGCCTGATGCCGTGATTCGTGTGGCGGCGAGCGAGGAGGCGGGGCCGCCGAGGACGAGTCCGAGCCCCCCAGTGACAACAGCGGCGACCAGGCGACCTCACGCATCTTTGCCGGCCAACATCTAGAGTGCGTACCATGCCCATCCCCTCGTCCGATGACTTGCCCGATCACGTGGCTGAGAACCGCCGCCATTGGGATGCCATGGCCCACGACTGGGTTGCCATGGGAGAGCGGGCTTGGGCGGTCGCTGAACCGACCTGGGGGATCTGGAGCGTGCCCGAGGACGAAGTCGAGATGCTGCCGGCCGACATGACCGGCCTCAATGCCATCGAGTTGGGCTGTGGAACCGCCTACGTGACAGCCTGGATGGCCCGCCGGGGAGCGACGGTGACCGCCATCGACAACTCCGAAGCCCAACTGGCCACTGCCCGCCGTCTGGCCACCGAACACGGGATCGACGTCACCTTCATCCACGGCAACGCCGAGAGAGTACCCCTCCCCGACGGCTCG
>JAOUGG010000612.1 GCA_029857855.1 Acidimicrobiia bacterium
AACGTGTCTCTGCCTTCATTCTGTTTTCGGTGCCGTCGGCTAGTCCAAACCTTTACTTTCCTTTATTGACCATCACCGTTGCGTTGGGTGGATCGCTGATAGCATGTCAATTCGATGACACCCGAGGTAAGGCGGCCAGGCGGTCGACAAGTAGGCCGGGTTCACTCTTCCGGAGTGGAGCGCGGCAAACAGCAAACTTATGCTCCGCGTCCCGGAGCGGCTCCGACGAGGAGGCCGCTGCCTCCGGTGGCGAGCCTATCACGAGTGATCGAACCGCAGCCGGCGCAGCGATCCGTCGCTCGTCGTCCTGTCGATCAGCCTCCGGCCGACCAGATAACCGTGGCGCAGGCGATGACCCGTCGTGCCTCGGCGCTTCGCACGGCCATCCGAAAGCCTGCCGACCCGCGGGTCCCCACCGACCAGTGGTACCGCCGGGAGGATCCGTTCGTCACGGCTGAAACCGACGCTGCCTTTGCCGCCTTCATGGCCGGCGACAACCCTCACCTCCGCACCGACGAGGTGCCGGTCGTCGACTTCACGTCGATGATCGAGAAGGTCGGTCCCGACGGTCGTCCTGTGAGGCGGTCGTCTCGAGGTCGGTCACGAATGAAGCTCGGGTTGGCGGCCCTGGCCACGACCGCAATCCTCGCTGCAGCCGTTGTGTTCGGCTTCATCGAGATTCCCGGGCTCGATGGTGTTGTTCCCGAGTCGTTCCAGTCGTCTGATTCGGCGTCCACGGTGGATGGCTCCGCCGATGTCGTCGGCGAGACGATCGACGCTCAGCCAACGCAACCGGTCGAGTCTCCCGAGGTCTTGTCGTCGACGCCCGATGGCGCCGACACGGGTGACGCCGGGGAACAGCCGCTCAGCATCACCTCCGGCGACTGATCTCGTCGAGTCAACGTGATCGCTTGGGATACTGTCGTTTGACGCGTCCGAAAAGATTCTGCGCACGTGAGTAACGTTGCGGTCCGGCGGCGACGTCGAGCTTCTTAGGGAACGAGCCATGTCCGTCGGAGGGAAGCGGGCATGGCTCGTGGTTGGTTTGGAAGCAAGCGACCGCAAGGAGACACGTGGCAGCGAGGTTAGGTGGAGGTGGTCCTGTACTACCGGCGCTGCCTGTGCGGTTTGACCGTCGTACAGCGGTGGTCCGGGTCGAGCGTCAAGCCTCTAGCCGCTTCATCGGCCGTGATGTAGTGTGGAACATGATGCCGCCCGACGCCGCTTGCCGTCGTGGTGGCCCAACCCGCAATGAAGCGGAGGAGTGAGCATGACCAGCATTTTCCAGGGCCCAGGGCCCACATCGGATGATCTGGTGGTCACCACGGTCGACGAGGAGATTCGCCAAGAGGCGCTCCGTCAGATCGAGTCGATCGACTACGACGACGACGACTGGCGTATCGAGCCCCTGCCGACGTTCACGGATGATGAATCCGGCGACCGTGAATCCGGCGAGGCCTTGGGCGGTTTCGAGACCGCCGAAGAGGCCAACCGACGTAATAACTAGCGGGGCCCGTCCGTCGCTGCCCGGCTCGCTGGGCTGCGCTGGTCCCCGATTCTGCTGTCGTCGTTCGCGCTTCGACTGGTGCGTCCATCCCGCTTCGACCTGTGCGCCCCTCCGCCCGACCCCTTCGTGTGGGAGGCAGTCGGGGTCGGGCGGAGGTCTACTCAGGTATCTCTCTGGAATGAACGTGGGTACGGGCCGTCGTTGATCTCGGGCTCGCTGAGCAGTGAAGCGAGAGTGTGCTTGGCGGCTCGGAGGTGTTTGCGAACCGATTGTGCCTGCAGGTCGAGCAGCTCGCCGGCTTCTCTCGGCGTGAGCTCGCCGATGATGCAGAGGGTGGCGACGACCCGTTGGTTGCGAGGCAGGATCTCGATCGACTCGAGGATCCGCTGGCGAGCCAGGTAGCTGACGATACCGTTGGGCGTCCACGGAATCGGGCGAATCGTGCCGGGGCGACTGGTCAGGACCGTGCTCACGCCGGAGGCGATCGTGTTGCGGTTGAGCCGACGGTGGTGGCTGCGAATCAAGTCACGGTGGACGTTGCGAGCGGTCTGCCGGATGTAGGCGTCCCATTGGAAGGTCGAACCTTGTCGTACCGCTTCGACGTTTGAATCTTCCCAGTGATGCCACAGTTTGATCGTCGTCCGCTGCGCAACTTCATCGACTTCATGGGGAACGGCGCCCGCGTGCCATGCGGCCGCTCGCGCAACATCAAGCACGTGGACGAGGTCGGACTCCGAAGGTGTGCCGATCGGCGGTTTGGTTCCCCTGAGTACTACCATCTGTCAGCCCTCCAACTGAAGGGGGTTACGGTAACCGCATACGGTGGGCGATTCCGTTGTGTACAACTTACACCGTGAGCTGGCGGCCAGTCAACGAAAACCTCTCCCTGAAAGCTCGTTTCCGAGCATCCCTTCGGTGAGAATTTCGCGTTCGGGGTGACTATCTACGCTGCAGCTGAAAGGTCGAACTCTCCATCGGCAACTCCGGCTAGGAAGGCGTGCCATTCCTCACGGGAGAAGTTGAGCAACGTGTCTGTGTGCGTGTCCAGCACCTCAACTCGACCGTTGGCGGAACGGGTAACTACCCGCGACGAGCCACACTGACCCGTGGACGGGTGGAAACCTAGGCGTAAGACCATCGCCCATTCGCCCGGCTCGAAATCGATGGTTTCCTGACTACTAATTTGGTTATTCTTGCTGTCACGAATACTGACGCGGTTTGAGCCAATGCTCACCTCTACACATGTATGCGATGAACAATGACTACTTCTAGTCCAGTGGATATTCGTGCTTTCCTTCTTCATCTTTTTGCCTCGCACAATCAGACTCCTCGTCGGCTGACCAGATACGGTAGGTTGGCTGGATAGTACCCGCATGGCCTTTCATTGAGGGCGGTTGGGGGGACACTAGCAACATGCGGACGGGATGGCAACAGGTTCTTTGGTGTCGGTATGTTAACGATGAGTTCGTGTGAGTTTGACACTATTGGATGGATCGCACTGTCCAAATTTGACAGATCTGGGCGTACCTCCGCAGGGTGAACTACGCGATGAAGTGGACTAGAAGTAGGTGAAGCGACCGCTGCTTAGAGTTAGGATCCGACGCGGTGGAAGATGA